>SBBU01000046.1 GCA_005239585.1 Planctomycetaceae bacterium | reverse complement strand
TGAAGTTTCTATCATCAAAAAGAATTTCTGTAATCTTTTCAGGAAGTCCTTTCTTTCATTTGCGTTAGAAACTTTTGCATATCCATACCCACCATCGCCCCTCAAGGGGCTTCCCCCATCGCTCAGGCATTGCGCTTGCTATTCTCTGTCATGTCCCTTGCAATAACAAATAGCAAGGCTCATGCCAGAGGCAAGCTCATGCCTTCGCTCCACCAAGCTTAGCCTTCGCCTTGCAATCTGAAGCAAACTTCAGCAAGGCTCGGCTAAGCCCCAATGAATTAATGAATTAGTGAAGTTTCTATCATCAAAAAGAATTTCTGTAATCTTTTCAGGAAGTCCTTTCTTTCATTTGCGTTAGAAACTTTTGCATATCCATAATATTCCTCTTACAGGGCCTCACTCTCCCACTCAACCAATCCGTCAACTGCTCAGGATCTCTACCTATCAGCTTACCCAACCTTTCATAAGACAGCCCTTTCACCCGCTTAAAATACCTCAGCTTCCCTATAGGATCCTCTGGACACTCAAAAGGCACATAATCCAGGAACTCTATAATTTTTGGCATATGTACCAACTCAGGCTCTGTCCCATGCTCCCAGTTCCAGACCGTTGATTCTTTTACCCCTATTATTTCAGCCACTTCTTGCTGAGTCAACCCCAAATCAAGCCTTTTCTTCCGGATATGGTCACCTATTGTGACTAATGTTACAGGGTAGCCTTTAGGTAGCTCTTTTGGTCTTGAAAGTAGCAGGGTATACAAAGGATACCGTGCAAAGGTGTCCGCACCGTCAGGGGTGCGGTCTGGTTTGCACGTTCATGTGAACTCCGATAGGTAGAAATACTCGTAAACTATTTCGTTTTTATTAACTGAGACACTATTTGTAAGTTCTTTTACAATTTTAACACGGCTGTTATCATCTATTGTATCCCACAGGGCATATAAAGACGTTGCCTTTGTTAAGAGATAGTCTTTTCCCTTCTCAGATACCCTAAAAAAATCAATTTCACCCTGGAGACGAGGTATTTCATCAACTATTTGCTGTTTGCGTTCCTGGAGGCTTCCTATGCGTTCTGAGAGGGTCTTTCTGCTCAATGTGCCATCATTTACAAGGTCAAGAAGGTTATCAATTTTTCTGTCTATGCCTTTTAACTCATTTTTTAATGTGCTTATTTGTTCTTGTTTTTCCTGAATAGCCTTTCCATTAGACTTTACGGACTGCAGTTGTTCCGGTCTGACTACCATGTTCTTTAAGCCTTCTTTGAACTGGTCTAAAAGCACATCCTCATTTATTTTGGATTTACATTCTCTACAGAAGTACCGTGGAACTTTTAAATAATCACGCTTCATGACATACATCTTTTTGTTACATTCACCGCACATGAGAAGACCTGAGAAGGCATACTTGCCTATTGGTGGAGGTGTTGAAGGATAAGGAGCTGCATTTCTTCTGATAATGGCATTGACTTCATTCCATATTTCTTTTTCAATAAGTGGCTCTACCTCAAAATATACCCATTCCTCTTTAGGTTTTAGCTTCCATGACTTTTTATTTCCCTTGCTTTTTGAATAGTTGGCCCTTTTCATGCCTTTATAAGTTGGGTCTGTTAGTATTCTCTTCGTTGTCGTTTTTCCGAACTTAGCACCGTTCCTTGTTCTGTAGCCTTTCTCATTCATAATTTTTGCTGTTGGTAATAGAGCTCTTGTCTTAAGGAATGTGTTGAATATCTTTTTGACAACTGAGGCTTCTTTAGGATTAACAACAAGCTTTCTATCATTCCACATGTAGCCAAAAGGTCCTTTACCCCCTGTAGGCTTTCCCATTCTCGCACGCACAGGAATGGAAGCAGCCACACGCGCCGATATTTCCTCTCTTTCCCACTGTGCTAACGCACCGATGACAGTGAATAGCAGACGTCCTGCAGGTGTGCTTGTGTCAATTGATTCCTCAAGACTTACAAGGTTAGCATTGTGCTTTTGGAAGTGGTCTGAGATTTCAAGGAGTTCCCTGACATTCCTTGCTAATCTTGCGAGCTTTGAAAAGATGAGAGCCTTAATTTTACCAGAGGCTACATCAGCAATCATTCTCTTAGCTTCAGGATGGTCTATAACAGATTTGCCCGAGATACCTGAGAGGTCGTAGAGTTCAACAACATTCCAGCCCTTTAGCTCTGCATACATCCGAGCCCTGTGTTCATGGTTTTTAGGGGATTCGCCTTTGGCTTGGTCATCAGTAGAGACCCTTATCCAAATACCGACTTGCATTCGGTTTACCTATACCTCTTCTTCTTCTCAACAACCACACCTATTATCCGATATTCAACCTCTTTCTTAAGCTCTATATCTTCGTATTTTGGATTAAGAGGATGTAAGATTCTGGTCGTGCCATACTTTTTAAGCTGTTTAAAAGTGGCTTCCCCGTGTTCGTTACCAACCACGACAAAATCATTATGCTCCTGTTTCAAATAAGGATTTATAATGATTATGTCCCCCTCGTAAAATTCGGGCTCCATACTATCGCCTTTTACTTTGAGTGCAAAAATTCCTTTTGAATCAGTTTCTATGTATTCCTCATATTTCCCTTCGATCATGTCTTTCCAGTGACCGGCCTGAGTCCAGGATATAACAGGAACACGTTTTAATTTTTTTGTGCTTACAGGTTCTACACCAGGAAGGTATCCTGTCTCTCTCAGGAATTCGCTTACATCTACAGATAGGGCATTAACAATGTTCATCAGCAACTTAAAGGAAGGTTCCTTATTCCCTTCTTCTATGTCTTTTATGTGCTGATGAGATACGCCTGCCAGTTTTGCCAGTTCTCTGAAGGAATACCCTTTTAGCTCTCTTTTTTCCTTTATGAATTTACCTATTTTTTTCTTCACGATGTAAATTATAGCATACTTTTTTAAAAATATGTCAACTATTACATAC
>SBBU01000220.1 GCA_005239585.1 Planctomycetaceae bacterium | reverse complement strand
GGCTGCCCTGAACTTGGCGATCTCTTCAAAAAAGTTCATATGTGAATTGAAGAAAAATGAGAGACGAGGCGCAAAGTCATCCACATTGAGGCCGGCCTTGATGCCAAATTCTACATAGGTGAATCCTGACATCAGCGTAAATGCCAGCTCCTGCGCGCTTGTCGAGCCGGCTTCTCGAATGTGGTATCCGCTTATCGAGATCGTGTTCCACTTGGGCACATGTTGGGTACAAAATGCAATGGTATCAACGATAAGTCTCATGCTGGGCAGAGGCGGAAATATGAATTCCTTCTGGGCTATGTATTCCTTGAGTATGTCATTCTGTATGGTTCCACGCAGTTTGTGGGATGAGACACCCTGTTTCTCTGCGACCGCGATATAAAAGGCGAGCATTATTGGTGCGGTAGAGTTTATAGTCATCGAGGTTGAAACTTGATCGAGTGGTATAGAATCAAACAGGATTGTTGCATCCTCTAGTGTGCAGATAGCAACCCCTTCGCGTCCTACTTCGCCCAGTGACCTTGGATGATCAGAATCATAACCCATCAATGTTGGCATGTCGAACGCAACGGAGAGTCCTGTTTGTCCATGTTCAAGCAGATATTTGAATCTTTTGTTTGTATCACTTGCCGTTCCAAAACCAGAGAACATCCGCATAGTCCAGGGCTTTCCCTTGTACATTGTTTCATGGACGCCCCTTGTAAATGGAAACTGGCCCGGCTCGCCAAGGTCTCTCGTAGGATCAAAATTCCGAAGATCCTCGGGAGTATAGATATGTTTGTTCTCGGGCACAATTGTACAAGGAAATCTGCTTCTTGTGCCAAGGCCTTTGATTTCTGCTTCAGTGATTGACTGTTTGGTTTTTAGGCTCATTTTTGCTCTGTGAGTATTTTTGCTGCGTGGTAGAGCGAGAATTTTTTATTCAAGACGCTTTGAGTTAGGTTATCGAGGCGTTCACTAGTATCACTATCCATCAAGTTTTTTTGGACGAGGCTTGTTGCTGTTGAGACGATGCGGTTTCGTGTGATCTCTCTTCGCCTTGTCTGGAAACTGCCATTTGTCATGGAATCCTGGATAATGTTTGAAAGCAGTGAGACAACCTCCGCCACTCCCATTCCGGTTTGGGCTGATGTCTGAAGTACTGGCGCCTGTTTTCTCTGACGCAAACCAAGCTGCATTGCTGATCGGATCTCATATTCAAGCTTTTCGGCGCCTGGTCTATCTCTCTTGTTGATGACAATAATATCTACTGCCTCCATGATTCCTGATTTCATGGCCTGTATCGAGTCGCCTACCTCTGGAGAGAAGACTAGTAATGTTGCATCGGCGAATCTTGTGACCTCAATCTCAGCCTGACCAACCCCTGCTGTCTCGATCAGCACATAATCCATGCCACTGGCATCTAGTATGTCTGTTGCCTCGCATGTTGCCTGCGCGATCCCGCCCATATAACCTCTAGTTGCCATGCTTCGGGCAAAGATCGAATGGTCATCTTGGAGTTTTTGCATTCGTACCCTGTCACCAAGGAGAGCCCCGCCTGTAAATGGACTTGATGGATCGATCGCTATGATGCCTACTTTAAGCTTCTGTTCGGCAAGTTTACCGGCAATTTCATTTATCAGTGTTGACTTGCCGACGCCTGGAGGACCTGTGATACCAATCCTCTTGGCATTTCCGATACGTTCCTGGAGGTTTTCCAATAGTTCCATGGCTTGCTCTTGATTGTTTTCCAGGAGCGAAATAGCCTTTGCTATGGCCCTTGGCTCACCTTTGACAATTTCTTCGACTGACATCCAAAAACGAATCCTACTACAAAAAATAAACAATTGCAAACGAACTTTTTGGGGTTGTTTACGTCTAATTCAATGGATGAGAGTGTTGTTGGTTTTAATCCCTATATTTCTGGTATTTCAAGGGAACAAGCCCCTTACATTTGGTGAGCAGTATGAACGAGCCTTGAAAACATTATGCGCGCGTAAACCAAATGTACAGGAGAAGCAGGACCTTGAGCAGGCCAAAAAGGAGCTAAATGAAGCACATCAGAAAGGGGACTACAATGGGGTAAGCGATGCTATAAAAAAAATAGCCAAGGTTAACAATACCGAGGCTGTGAAAGTCCTGGTAGAATATTCAGATAGTAAGGTAGGTCAGAGCGAAGATTTATACTGGCTTGTTTCTAGTGCATTTGCATCGTTTACGGCCAAGGGAGCTCTAGAGGAGGTTGCAAAGTACATTCTCAGGCACAAAGGCCGTACAATATCCACGGATGTTATGTTCCTTTTACAAGGTAATGTATCGTATGAATTAATTCATCTCCTGAGAAATATTTTAAAAGAGGGTAATGAAGACCTGAAGTTAATGGCCATCGATCGTTTTGTGGCAACAGGAAATATGGCGGCAGTAAAGGATCTCATTGATGCGCTCAACAGGGAGAGTTCTGATACTGCTGTAAATCATGCGATTTTCAAGGCGCTCAGAGATCTTACAGGTCAGGATGCCGGCAAGACAGCAAAAGACTGGGAAAATTGGTTCAAAAAAGGTGACATAAAAATTGTAAAGCACACAAATAATGACAATAAAACCGGCACGATCTTGGACGAAATTGATATCACCAGAAAGGTCCCGATCGAGAACCTGCAGAATCTCGATAAAGGGTTTATTGTTGTCCTCACAGCCGGTCAGTGCAAGTGTGGTAAAGGTTCACATGATTATGATTATATACAAAAAGTGCTTACTAAAATGCAGATCCCTTATACAATCATCACAAAACAGGATCTGGAGGATGGAAAGATTGATCTAAGAGGTCGTCTTGCACTAATAAGTAATTGTACAAGGTGGAAAGGTCATTGCATATGCCCTACCTGTAAGCCCGGCGTTGAGAATGTTGGCGGCATGAGGGCATTTAAATGTGTTGGATGTGATAAGCATGATATGTATGAGCACAAATTAAGTGACAAGGCTGTTCAAAAGATATCGGACTTTGTGGTGGGCGGCGGATATCTTGTTGCCGAGGACTGGAATCTGGAAGAAATAGTATTAAGGGCCTTTCCGGGCGTCTTGGGTAATCTTACAGGAAACGATGGAAAACCAATCTATGGCAAGAGCGATCAAGTGCCAATAAGACCCTTCTGGGGCAATGCCCATCACCCGTATCTGCAAAAAATGTTTTTCAAACCTATAAAGGAAAAGGAAGAGGATAGTGTGAAAACAGGTCTTGTCCCAGAACCTGAGGTAAAGAAGGTCGATTATGACTGGCAGATAGATGACGATAGTCCAATTTTGACCGTTAACAGTCATCTGGTAAGGGTGCTCCTCACGAGTCCGAAACTCAGCAAAGATTTTAATGGTTTTGGCGCTGTTGCCCTTACATTTGGCGTCTCTCCAAATGTTACTGGCGGTGTGATTGATACACTTGAAACACGCGATCTGAGAAAGATGAGGGGAGGGCGTGTCTTATTTGCCCTTAGCCATTTCGGGAAGCAAAAGTCAAAAGATGATGAGCTTACACTTCACAATATGCTTCTAAATTTTCTTTTGGAGGCAAGCGAACGCTATCATCTCAATAAGAATAAAAAGTGACATCCTGCGCACCCCAGAGTAGTGCGGCATTCAGTGATGATTCAGTGAAGCTCGCGACCCATTGGCAAGCCGGCTTGTGTGAAAAACCGAAGCGCTTCGTTTTTTTTGCTATAATTATATAGTTATATAAGTAT
>SBBU01000208.1 GCA_005239585.1 Planctomycetaceae bacterium | reverse complement strand
TTGCTAAAGAGACAGTTGAGAAGAAAATCAGTCTTGAGAATAACTTTCAATTTGAAGGGGCATCTTTTACTCTTTCTCCAGATGGAAAAAATATAGCCTTTGTCAAGTTCGATCTGAGAAAGTCCGATGGGTTGCCGATGGCATCTGAGCTTATTCTTCTCGATATCGATGCAAAAACTGAGCAAGTCATTATAAAAAAAGGCCCTCCAATATACTGTCCTATACGGTCTCCGTCGTTAATTAAATAGATTCCGCACAAATATTGTCTCCTGATGTATTGGCGGGTCACGGGATTTAAGAACAGATACAATCATTGGTTTACCTGCCCCTATGCGCAAGATTAGAAAAAACGGCGGACGTTCGCCGTTTTTTTCTCCCAGTATATAGCACTACTTCCCTACGCTAAACGCAAAACCCGTACCTGTCAGCCTAATGCATTATGTTTAGATTGACAACATAAGGGGGTAAAAGGAAAATATATAAAGTTTTTTCACTAGTAAAATGACTAGTATCAATAAATGTCTCTTATTGACATTCTGCTCACTTGTGGTCGGTTGCAGAGGAGAAGACTGTGTAAGCGCGTACAGATCTGACGAGCAAAACCTGCAAACACTTTATACGGTGGTTGGGTCAGACTGGGTTCATCTTGAATGGAGCGCACCAAAGAAAGGTGAGAATATTCAATACATAATTTATCGCTCTGAAAAGGAAGTGGCGTCAACAAAAGACCTCGCTTATTTGGACAATGGCCTATCTTATGAAAAGGAGTATGAATACACGGTCAGTGCTAGATTTAAAAATGGAGATATGGAGCAATTAACGAAGAAGGTTCGAGTGCAGACGCTAAAGAAACCGGGACCTCCACACAAGCCGGTGATTGATGGTGAATGGAAACTGCTTTTCAAGCCGCAAAAGACAGGGAGCTATATCAACGATCACACGCTTATCAAGGGTCCAGATAACCTCTGGCATCTGATTGGGATCACAAAGTTTGGGAATTCTGATCCGCATAAAGAGTTCTACTTTGCGCACGGAGTCGGGAAAAGCCTTGCCACTGGAGGCTTTGAAGAGAAGGATAAGATCTGCGATTATGGAAAACTGGCATATGCCCCTCATGCCATCAAGAAGGATGATACTTTTTATTTGTTCTGGTCTCCGATCGTTTGTCATCTTGATGTATCCAAAGACTTGTTCAAGTGGGAGCGTAAACAGGATGTGATTCCAAAGCCCCCGCATGAGCACTTTCGAGACGCGATGGTCTTTGAGGTGCAAAAAGGGGCGTGGTTGATGTATGCCACCGCCAAAGAGAAGGATGGTAAGTACGGTCTGGTATCGCTCTACTCTTCTTGTGATTTATTCAACTGGAGCTTTCTTGGCTATGCCTTGCGAACCGATGGCAAGGCACCGCTTAATCCCAAATGGGCCGCGACAGAATCCCCTTTTGTTATATTTTATGAGGGAAGGTATTATCTTTCCTTGACGTACACTGATTCGGCACCGGAAAACTATGCCAATACACTGATCTTTCGCTCACAGAATCCCTATGACTTTGGGACATATACTGGCGATAACGAAAAGGAGATCGTCGTGGCCAAATTAAAGACACACGCACCAGAGTATGTTTACGACGAAGAGACAAAAAAGTGGTACCTGACTTTTTGCGGCTGGCTGGGGAAGAAGATTCCATTTGAAGGCGGCGTTGCCATTGCCCCTCTCAAGTGGGTCGAGGATAAGAAATAACGGGCATTTGCAATTTCAGGGACAGGTATGAAAGGGTGTACTCAAATTACCAATAAAGGATCACAAAATATTTCGAGTGTTTGATTAGAATCTTGTCTTTGGGACAGCAAAGAATTAAAATAGTGCATTCAGGAGAGAGGGCATGCTAAAACGAAACCTTTTCAAGATTTTTATGATCGCTCTATGCATTGTTGTCATTGCTGTCATCGTTGTGGCATTTGTGTTGCCCGAGTCACTTCGTAAGGAACTAGGAGAGCGAATAGGTTTTTCTAGTGATAAACTTTTAAAAGCAAAGAGGACGTATGAGGAATTCAAGATGAAATTGGGTTCACTTGCCGCTGAAAAACCCTCTATTGCGATCTATAAATCCCAACGTAAGCTGGTGCTAAAGTTCGCAAATCAAGAGGTCTATTCAACACGCATCGCCCTTGGCTTGGCTCCATCGGGTCATAAACAGAAAGAGGGGGACGGGAGGACTCCAGAGGGAGATTATTACATCTGCACGAGAAACGAAAGGAGCGATTATCATCTGTTTCTCGGTATTAGCTATCCAAATGCCAAAGATGCAACCGAAGGACTGCGCACGGGTCTTATCTCACAGGACGAGTGTGACAAGATCGTATATACTACTTCATATCAGCTTGCCCCTCCCTGGAAGACTCGATTGGGAGGCGCGATCGGCATTCATGGTGGGGGTACAAGCAGAGACTGGACCGCAGGGTGCATCGCAATCAATAATGAAGAGATTGAAATTCTCTGGGGATGCTGTCCCATCGGCACACCAGTTAGAATATTTCCCTGATCACATCAATTAAACCGCTCTATGTGCAGAATTTTTCTCAAGACGGCTCTGAAGAGTGCGCTTGTGGCAATCTCTAGGAGTCAATTTTTTTTTCCCATAGACGGTAGAAAATACACAATAGCAGAATTAGTTTTTAGATTTGATGTTCCATATCAATGGGAGTTCATATACCGCCCAGAGATTGTACTAAAGCAAAGAACTGTAGCGTCAGTATATTACAGCAAAAATAGGCGTTGCAACGTATCAACATTGGCATTATACTTGACGAAGTAGATAAAAGGAGGAGAGATGAGTGTGAAAATAACTGCCTTTCTGGTGCTCTTTGGGGCTGTTTTATCGTGTCGGCAGCCCTCGCGAATGTGGGAGGAGCACAAGGTTCCTGCCCCTGACGTTTCATGGTCAAAGACTACAATCCTCTCAAACCCTGAACTGCAACGTGGTGGAAAACTGAACCTTGACAAGGCCTGTGAAATCGCGCTGGGTTTTCATCCTGAGCTTGCAAAGAGCAGGGGGCTTCTCGATGCGGCAAATGCAAGGATCGGCGAGACACTCTCAGCCTATCTGCCACAGCTAAAGATAAGTACTTCTTATGGCACATCGAGTCCCGGATCGACCAGTAGTTATAGAGTTGGGGCGAACGCAGATCAGCTAGTAACTGATTCGGGAAAGACAGATGCATCTCTCAATCAGGCCAAGTATAATGCCCTCGTTGCGGCGCACGAACTTGAGGTTGCGGCTGCCTCCATACTCCTTGAAGTTCGCGAAACTTTTTTGACACATCTTTCTGACAAGGCATTGCTCCTCGTAGCCGAAGAGACTGTCGCAAGTTTTGAAAAACACCTCAAAGAGGCAGAAAAACTCCTTGAAGTCGGAAAGGGCACCGAGGCGGATGTTGCCAAGGCCCGCGTTGACCTTGCTAACGCAAAACTTGAATTTATTCTCTCAAAGAATCGCGTCCAAATCTCGCGACTGAAACTCAATCGTTCTTTGGGACTGGAAGAAGATCCCGGATATGATGTGGCTTCTGAGATTCCAAAGGCTAGATTCAACATTAATCTTGATGACGCAGTCAAGCAGGCTCGACTCGACAGACCCGAATTCAAGGTGGCATGGGATAGGTTCAGGGCTTCTGAAGAGTCGCTCAAGAAGGTATGGTCAGAGTATTTTCCATCAATCTCGCTCGGTCTCTCTCATGATTTTACAGGCAAGAATTTTCCACTCATTGATTCCTGGAGACTTGGACCTTCCTTGGTGCTCACTCTTTTCAATGGCTTCCTTACACCCGAGAGAATTAGAGAGGCAGAGTCTCTCCTTCGTGTCAATAGGGCCGAGTTAGCGCTTGTCGAGCAAAAGATTTTTCAGGAGGTCCAGACCTCATGGCTTAATCTGCAGGAATCAGATGAACGCCTGCGCCTTACGGCAGAGACTGTAAAGGCGGCGACAGAGAGTTTAAAACTTATTTCCGGACGTTATCTTGTCGGCCGCTCTACAATTCTTGAACAGACAGATGCAGAGCTTGCACTCTCCAAGGCGCGGGCAGAGGAGATTCGTTCGCGTTATGATTATGAATTGAACGTTGTTCGACTTTTACGGGCAGTAGGGATCGCTCGGGTTGATAAAAAATGAAAAGGTGGATCATATTAGTAATTGCCTTTGGAGGATTAGCGGCGGGAGGATATTTCTTCTGGCTAAATGGCAAGGAAAAAACCGCAGAATTTCGCACAGCCAAGGTTATTAAAGGCCCTGTTGTCGCGAGTGTGAGCGCAACAGGTGTTATCAGGCCAATTAATCTGGTCCAAGTCGGTAGCCAGGTCTCAGGGACAATTGTGAAGATCAACGTTGATTTTAATAAAGAGGTCAAGGCAGGAGATGTTCTCTGCGAATTGGACAAGGTGCCCCTCGAGGCAAGGGTCGCACAGGATAGGGCAAATCTGACCAAGGCCCAGGCGAGATTAGAGGTTGTGAATGTTAATCTGGCAACGTCGAAAAAGGAATTAGAGCGCGCAGAAAAGCTTGCGAATGAGAAACTTATATCGGCATCTGAACTTGACAGGGAAAGGGCGAAGCATGATGTCCTCAAGGCAGAGTTGAAATTGGCAGAGGCAGAGATCAAACAAAGCGAGGCAACGCTTCAGCTCTCTATTGCAAATCTAAGCTATGCTACTATATCTTCCCCCGTAGATGGTGTTGTCGTCTCGCGTAGCATAAATGTAGGACAGACCGTGGCAGCGAGTCTCCATGCGCCTTTGCTCTTCGAAATTGCAGAAAGTCTGGAAACTGTACATATACTTGGTGATGTGAGTGAAGCAGACATTGGAATGATTAAAGATGATCAAAATGTGTCGTTCACAGTCGATGCATATCCAGATTCAAAGTTTTATGGCAGTGTCCAACAGATCCGTCTTTCACCGAAAAACATCTCTAATGTTGTAACGTACACAGTTGTAGTGCTGGCCAAAAACATTGACGAGAAATTATTGCCGGGTATGACAGCAAACATGCGCTTTATCATTGGAAGCAGCCCGAAGGACGGACTAAAAGTGCTTAATATGGCGCTTAGATTTGAACCTGACCCTTCTTGGATTCCAAGAAAGGAGCCAACGGACACATCCTCAAAAGATGAGGAACAGAAAATGTTGTGGGTGCTTGAGCATGGTAAACTAAAATCGATCCCTGTTGAGACAGGAATCTCGGATGGAAGATTTACTTACATAGCCAAGGGCGAGGTTAAGGAAGGTCAGGAGGTTGTGGTCGGTATTAAGAGGGAGGGACAAGGTTTCGAGGACTTGAAGAGCCCATTCCAGCAGCAATGGCGCGGGCCAAGACGACCATAAATGCGACGTGGTCCCATCTGAATAGTAGCATATGAAAACAAAATTAAGCTCTATTATCAAGATGAGTGGGATCAGGAAGATCTACAAGATGGGGGAGGTTGAAGTGCCGGCCCTTCGCGGGGTTGATTTCGTTGTTAAGAGGGGTGAATTTGTCGCATTGATTGGCAGTTCAGGGTCAGGCAAATCTACACTGATGAATCTTATTGGCTGTCTCGATCGGCCAACCTCTGGAGAGTACATTCTGGACGATGAGGATGTCTCAAAATTTGATGCTGATAAGAGGGCAAATATAAGGGGAAGGAAGATAGGATTTGTCTTTCAAAATTTTAATCTTCTGTCCCGCACAACGGCGCTGGAGAACGTGGAATTGCCTCTGATGTATTCCAATAGATCAGCATCAGATGAGTGGAGGAAAAAGGCGCAGGAAGCTCTCGGTCGTGTAGGGCTGTCAGATCGCATGAATCACCAACCATCACAGCTTTCGGGTGGTCAGCAGCAACGCGTAGCTATAGCAAGGGCACTCATAACGAGTCCACAAATTATTCTCGCCGATGAGCCTACAGGCAATCTAGACAGCCGCTCAGGTATTGAGATACTTTCGATCCTAGAAAAATTGAATAGTGAAGGGACAACAGTCATTCTGGTTACACATGATCCATCTGTGGCAGACAAGGCATCAAGAAAAGTAACACTCTCTGATGGGCTTGTTGTTGAGGATACTGAGGATACTTAGGAACTGATGAGACTGTCATTTCTCTTTAGGGCTGCCTTTCGCGCGCTTGGTCGCAACAAGCTGCGATCGGCGCTCACAATGCTGGGGGTAGTGATAGGGGTTGCATCTGTCGTGGCAATGGTCGCGATAGGTCAGGGTGCAACGGCCTCCGTCAAATCATCTGTCTCCCGCATGGGCAATAATATCCTTTATATCACGCCGGGCAGCTCAGTGACAGAGGGAGTTCGTGGTGGTTCTGGAACCGCTGTGACTTTGCTTCCAGATGATGGTGAGGCTATAGCCAAAGAATGTGAGTATGTCACGGCAACATCACCAGTTTACCGGGGTCGCTCGAGTGTTCTATTTGAAGACCGTAACTGGCTTCCCGAATCAATAGAGGGTGTCAGCGATGAATATGCACATGTTATGGAATGGTATGAGAAAGAGGGCCGGTGGTTTAATGAGCAGGAGGTCAGGGCGGGCGCCAAGGTTTGTATGATCGGAGAGACTGTTGCACGCGAGCTTTTCGGAGATGGTTCTCCAGTTGATCAAACGATTCGAATCGCAGGTACTCCTGTTCAAGTAGTTGGTCTTTTAGAGCGAAGGGGTTCCAATGCCTTTGGCCGTGATCAGGATGACACTGTTATTGTCCCATGGACAACTTATAGAAGATATTTGGGTCCAAGATGGCTTCGTAACGTTGATCGATTGGTGGTATCCGTTCTTTCCGCATCGGTTATTCCACAGGCCCAGCAGAGTATTACAAGGCTCCTGCGAGAGCGCCATAAACTACGACACGATCAGCTGGATGATTTTACAATAAGGGATCTCTCTCAGATTGCAGATGTCTTTAGTGAGACTTCGCGTGTTATGACCACACTTCTTGCTGCAATTGCCTCCATCTCACTGCTTGTAGGTGGCATCGGTATTATGAACATAATGCTTGTCTCTGTCTCGGAGCGGACGAGAGAGATCGGCATCCGCATGGCAGTTGGTGCTAGGGGGAAGGACATACTTCGTCAGTTCCTTGTAGAGTCGATTGTCCTTGCGCTTTTTGGCGGGATCATTGGGATTCTTCTTGGAGTAGGCGCTTCAAAGGCCGTCTCTCAATTTGCCCGCTGGCCTACGCTCATTTCTCCTGAATCTATGGTAGTTGCGATCGCTTTTTCGACACTTGTCGGAATAATTTTTGGATATTATCCCGCCTGGCGTGCATCGCGGCTTGATCCTATTGAGTGCCTACGGTACGAATAGGCTATCCGCAGCATCGGCATAGATTAGTAAAACCCTCTACAGTATAACACCGCTCTGAATCCCATAAATTTGTCCAAGTTCTCAAGAATTATTGTCGTAATTTTGTATAGTTAACCTACTTATGAATGAAGGAGATAGACTGGATCAACTTGTGGACCAGGAACTCGTTTATAGGACTCTGGATGGTCAAAAAGAGGCCTTTGAAATACTGCTGGAAAGATATATGGGAAGATTAGTTAGCTATGCTCTAAAGCATACCAGTGACCTTAACGTAGCAGAAGACGTAGCGCAAGAGGCCTTTATGCGTGCCTACCAGTCACTCCAGACATGCAAGAACCCTGAAAGATTTTGGTACTGGCTCGTTGGAATCGCACAGAACTGCATTCGTGATGGCATATATCAGAGACAACGAATCTCGGCCGTCAATACCGAGGCCTTGAGTGATATTCCTGCAAAGAGTGCTTTAGGTACTGAAAGGCAGGATGAGCGGTCAGAGGCACTGGACAAAGCGATACAGGCCTTACCACCCGAGCTGCGGAGTATTCTCATGATGAAATACTATGGGGGAATGACGTGTTCCGAGATCGCCCGGACACTTGATAAACCACTCAACACAGTGACAAAGCTTCTATCGCGCGCCTACGAACAGCTAAAAATTTGGATGTTGCCTTATTTCAGGAGAGGTCAGCAATGACATGTCAAGAAGTCAAGGGAAGCCTATTGCTCTACATAACAGATGAGCTTGATCATGATAGTAAAAAGATGGTTCAGGGTCATATTTCAGTCTGTACGTCTTGTGTTAATGCAGAGCGTGATGAGCGATTCTTTTCGGAAGAATTAAATAAGGCAATCACTGAACGTCGAGAGGCCCTGATTGATCAGACTCGTAAAGGTCTGAGACAGATCCCCGCCCACCGTTCGCGTGGTGATGAGTCTCATGTTGGCAGATATGGTACCCTCAGGTTTGTTGCCATCGCCGCTTCCTTGTTAATCGTTGCAACTGGTCTTTTTATATGGCAGATGCAGGGCTCAAGGCCCTTTGAATACAATTTCCCTGACAACCAAGGTTATGTAAAAGCAGAGGCTGGAAGCGTAGTGAATCATGTCAGTGAGAAAACATTCAAGCTTGATAGGGGAAGGCTTCACATACATCTGGATAGTAATATTCAGGAACTGACTGTGGGTACAGAATCAGCAACAGTAGAAGCTTCCTGCGTAGACAATGCGATAGATTGTGAAATATTGATCGAGGGCAAGTCAACTGTAATTAAAGTTCGAGGGGGGAATGTAATGGTTACAGGCAATGCCATTCACGATAAGGTTATCGCAAACCAAGGTGACATAGTCCTTGTCTCGCAAAATCGTTTAGAGGTCAAGAAAGCTGAAGCCAAGGGTGATAATTTGATCTGGCAAGCGACTGCGTCATTAAGTAGAGCCAGATCTGGACATGCGGCCCTACTCCTCACAGATGAAAAAATCCTTGTAATTGGGGGTTTTTGGCAGGTTTGGAATGACGTGGGGAACACATTTGGCTGGTTAGGTGATAGTGAGATTTATGATTCACGCACAGCGAAGTGGAGAAAGACAGGGAGCATGAACAAGCAGAGAGAGAGTTTTGGGGTAATCCTACTTCCTACAGGCAGGGTACTGGTGTGCGGAGGAGCTACTTCTAAAGGTATGGATAAGACTTGCGAAGAGTGGGATCCTGAGACAGGGACGTGGAGTTATGTAGGCGAGATGCAGGAGAAGAGAGGAAATGCGGGGCTTGTTTTGCTGTCAAGCGGGAAGGTACTGGCAGTGGGAGGATACAGAGATACAAAAGTGTGTGAACTGTATGATCCTCAGACGAAGCGGTGGAGTGCGACAGGGAACTTGAATTATGGGAGGGCGGGGCATACTACAACGCTGTTGCCATCTGGAAAGGTTCTGATAACGGGGGGCAATGCGAAGAGTCAAACAGAGCTGACTATCGATTTGTGTGAGATTTATGACCCCAAGACAGAGACGTGGAGTTACACACAATCGATGAAGAGGACACGCATGAGTCATACAGCGACTTTGCTGTCAGACGGAAGGGTACTAGTTGTAGGAGGTGCAGTTACGCTTACCACAGATATTATAACGACATCGAGTTGTGAGATTTATGATCCCAAGACAGACAAGTGGACTAGCACAGGGTCGATGACGGCGGAAAGAAGCTGTCACACTGCTACTTTGTTGCAAGATGGAAAGGTACTAGTAGTTGGAGGGGAAAACAAAGGAATGTCACTTGGTACATGTGAGCTATATGATCCGGCAGCAGGGACATGGACGTCAGTGAATTCGCTGGCTACAGCAAAAAGTGGTCATGCAGTGGCGCAGTTATCTGATCGTATTATGGTGATCGCTGGGAGGAGAACATGTCAGGTTAATCGTGTTGAAACCTTAAGTTCTTGTGAATTCGGAATCTATAAAAAAATAAAATAGATGATGTATACCGATAATAACAGACAGGGTGGTGCGGGGATATTCCCAGCCACTTTATGGCAGTCCATCGCAGATCTTCAGAAAGGTCCAGGGTATGATAGGGAATTGCTTTCAATTTTGTGTCTTAGATACTACGGCTCAGTCTACAGCTATATCAGGAGACACTGGAATAAGGGAGAGGATGAGGCACAGGATCTCACACAGCAATTTTTTGCAATACTGCTTGAGAGGAATTTGTTTAAAAGGGCAGACCGAACAAGGGGCAGATTCAGGAAATTTCTAAAGAGGGCACTGGACAATTTTATGGCAGATGAATACAAAGCATCTAAAAGACAAATCCGAGGAGGCGACACAGACAAGATAACTCTACCACAGCAAGAGATGGACAGGCTGGCATCAAAAGAGGTCCAATACGATAGCGATCAAGGCGTAATCCAAGTGGCGCAGGCCATTTTGAAACGAGTCCTGAGGCGTCTGGAAGTGCTATACAAAAACGAGTCAAGGCCAGAGTATTTCCGCACCTTTAAGATTTATGCGTTAGACCATCAAGGTCAAATTACATACGAAGAGGTAGCAAAGTCATTAAAGATAGATTTATTGCAGGTAACAAATTATCTTCATCACGCCCGCATGCGACTAAAGGGTCTTGTAATGGAGGAAATTGAGAGGCTTGAGAAGAATGGTGTGAAGGAAGAATTAATAGGATTCTTCAAACTTGGTTTGAAGAGTCTCTATGACAAAAAACTGTAGCTAAAGGAAATGCCAAGACGTCGTATAGTTATTATAGAGGATTGATTTATGGTGATAAAAAAAGGTGAAGATCTACCTAAAAGTAATGTGCGTTATACTTTTACCGGGGGTTTTATGAATCGAAAACTGATACAGGTAGTAGGGTTTATGCTGGCTGTAGTGGTAATCTTGTTGCCGTCGAAATCACTTGCCTTGATAGTATCCATCAATTGGGAACAAGCACAATCTATGAATTCACCGCGGCAGGGACATTCAACTGTAATACTTTCGGATGGGAGGCTCTTGGCAGTTGGCGGCGTAGTTCAGACATGGACCCCGGAAGCAGGACAGACATTCACATGGCTAAAAAGTTGTGAAATATATGATCCTGCAACTGGGAGCTGGACACCGACTGGAAGTTTGAATAGAGAACGTAATGGTTGTGGCGTTATACTTTTACCGTCACAAAGGGTCTTGGTGGTGGGTGGATCAACCCCTGGAGGTATCGATAATTCATGCGAAGAATGGGATCCCAAGACTGGGAAATGGACATTTGTAGGCCAGATGCAGGAATACAGAGCTAAAACTGATCCGGTTCTTTTATCTAATGGAAATGTGCTCGTGGTAGGAGGAGGAGATCAGACATCCCAACGCGCTTGTGAACTTTATAACCCTCAAACAAAGACATGGAGGCTGACAGGTTCACTAGATCTAGCCACTGGAGCAGGACATACTATTACACTCCTGCTCTCTGGAAAAGTATTGGTTGCAGGAGGTAGCGGACGCGAGGTTCTCCCGACTCCAACAGTTTCTACAAATCTCTGTCAACTCTATGACCCGGTAACGGAAAAATGGAGTTATACAGCTTCTATGATAAAGAAAAGATAGCGTCACACTGCAACATTATTGTCTTCTGGAAAGATACTTGTGACAGGAGGCGTTATTGACATCAATACCGATTTTGTACTTACCGAGACCTGCGAAATTTATGATCCTGCTTCAGGAACGTGGTCTTTCACTGGCTCTATGTCTTCTGAAAGATTCGGACATACTAGCACATTACTTCCCGATGGCCAGGTTTTAGTAGTAGCTGGAGCTCTTTCGGGTGCAGATGCCGAAGGGGTATCAATTGCGGGGTGCGACAAATACAATCCTTCTACCGCATCCTGGCAATCAGCATTATCCTTGGCTACTGCAAGACATGGGCATACTACTACCTTGTTAACTGATCGTCTCCTAATAACTGGCGGTAGAAATGTAATAGATGGCCCTGGTTGGAAGAAATGGATTACGACGCTAAGTTCTTGTGAGATGTCAGTATTGAACAGCACCAATGCTGCGCCAAATATACCAACAGTGCCCTCAGGCCCTACTTCAGGCACCACTTTAACAAGTTACACATTTTCAACGTCAGCAACTGACCCTGCAGGAGATACGATTCAATACGTATTTGACTGGGGCGATGGGACGACCACCACAACTGGATTTTTGACATCAGGCGCAACTGCATCGGCATCGCATAGCTGGACAACTGAAGAGACATTTGCAGTAAAGGTAAAGGCAATAGATTCGGCGGGGAAGCATACCGTATATTCGAATACGCTTTCAGTAGCTATTAATGCCCCTAGTCCTAATTCTGCTCCGAATACGCCTTCGACTCCTTCAGGTCCAACCTCTGGCGTTCATGGCAATCACAATTCTTATTCTTATTCAACCTCAACAGTGGATCCGAACGGAAATAGTGTGAAATATGTCTTTGACTGGGGCGATGGGACAACGAATGAGACTGTCTTTTTTGCCTCAGGTGAGACTGTGACAGTGTCACATAGCTGGTTAGCGTTTGGAACATTTG
>SBBU01000079.1 GCA_005239585.1 Planctomycetaceae bacterium | reverse complement strand
CTCAAGAATTAAAATTAGCTATAGGTGAAATATTAAAATACCCTGACAGATTTTGTAACAATCAACATATCGGATTCGATGATTATCTTGGTTCAATAGATGGCAATTCCACTAGACGTGCCTACGAATTTATAAGCGAACTTGCGCATAAACGTTAATTTATATGGAACAGACAAAAGCAGAGGGTAAGAGCAGAATAATAAGTGATGCCTCTTTCTATACTGGATGTGTTTACTTGGCCCAACTTATTTCATTTATAGGTGGTCTTGCATACAGAGATATTTTAGGTCCGACGCTTATTGGAATTTGGGGGCTTATACAGATATACCTGACATACTCGATAATGGTTGAATTCGGTGTATTGAGTGGTTCAGAAAAAGAAATACCTTACTTTTACGGAAAAGGAGAGAGAGAAAAGGCACATAGTATACGTAATTTCTTGTTTTCATGGGTTTTACTTGTCTCCCTGATTGCCGGGATCACATTGGCAATATACAGTATTTTCTTTAGCAGTCATGTCAGCAAAGAATTGCAGGTCGGTATATTGTTCCTCTCGTTTTTATGCCCTCTTCAACTCTTCGTCAATTCATTTACGGTGTTACTGCGATCAAACAAAAGATTCAAGCTTTTAGGGATTACTCAGGTAATGTTTTCTCTTGTATTCGCTGGGCTTTCAATATTACTATCGTTATATCTCAGCGTATACGGGATTTACACTGCGCTCGTAATTAGTCTGGCACTGAATATTGTATTCTGGTTTGCATTAACAAGAAATACAGAAGAGTTCAACATAAAATGGAACCTCAATAGAACTGGCTTGGTACACATATCCAGTATCGGATTCCCAATGTTAATAAATTCAGTGTTGGGCATCGTTTTTATAACGTTAGATAGTCTTGTTGTAGGGAATTTTATCGGGGCAGCAGCGCTTGGTTATTACGGGATTGCAGTCTCGTTAAATAAATACATTTATAATGTACCTAATGCCTTTAGTGTAATCATGTTTCCCAGATTCCAAGAAAAATATGGGCAAACACAGGACAAAAAACAGCTTTATGATTATATAAGATTACCGACCATAGCTCTTGCATTTTTTGTGCTTCCATTGCTTATAGGAATAGGGTATTTTTTTGGTCCATTCCTAATAAGGCAAGTCTTGCCAAGGTTTGAACCGGGAATCCCAGTAATGAAAATACTGCTTGCGGGTACTTTCTTTATTTCACTGACTCACATGCCAGGTCAGTTTCTTTATACTATTTACAAGCAGAAAGAGGCTACAGTTTTTGGTTTAACTTCTCTATCAGTTCTGGTAATAAGCATCTTTATTACAATGCATCTAAATCTTGGAATAGAAGGAGTGGCGTTCGCTACATCTTTGAGTTATTTTATAAGTTTATTAGCCCTCATGTATTATGCACTTTCATTTCTGAGCAATATAGGAAATCGGCTCTTAATGATCTTCAAGATTATATTAGCATTTGCATATACGATGGGTTGCTTACGACTAGTAGATTCTGTCATGGAAATATATAAAATGTCACTACTTTATGATTTTCTGTACACTGGGTTAAAATTCGCAATTTATGCAGTGCTTACTATGCCATTGATTTATTATGCACAGTCTCAGATAAAGTTAATTGAAAGGTTGCGTGGAAAGCTATAATGTCTGAAAAAAATGGTGTTAATGTCCTGATAATCGGTGCAGGGCTCTATTCATGCGGTAAAGGAACTTTTGAATTCGGTACAATACTCCCGGCCTGTTTTGAGGCATACAAAAGAGGGCTTGTTGCTTCGCTATATTTAGCTACACACCATGCAGAATCTATCAGGGTCTTTCAAGAAAAATATACCAGTCTGTGTGATGCAACAGGATTAAAACCACCTTACACAGAGCCCGTGCGTCGTGATGATCCAAAGGCCTATGTAAATGCCATTGAAAATTTAGCTGACCCTGGAGCAGTGATCGTTTCAACACCTGATGATTTACATTTTTCCGTGATAATGAAGGCATTAGAATTTAATAAACATGTATTGACTGTAAAACCTCTTACTCCAACAATAAAGGAAGGAAAAGAGCTGGTTAAAGAGGCAGAAAGCAGAAAATTACACAATGCAGTTGACTATCACAAGAGATTCGATCTGGCAAATTTGCAGCTTATAAACAGATTTCGAGAAGGTCAGCTGGGGGAGCCTCTTTTCTTCCACGTTGAATTCAGTCAACAAAAATGGATCCCCGAAAAGGCCTTCAGGTCATGGGTAACAACTACCAATGTTTTTCAGTACTTGGGTGTGCATTATGTCGATATGATCTATTTTATAACTGGCGCCTTGCCTAAACGAGCAGCAGCTCTAGGACAAAAAGGATATCTTGAAGCAAAGGGTTTGCAGGCAGATGATTCTATTGAGGCTATTGTAGAATGGGCCATGCCTAACAGTAATCGTACCTTTGCAAGCACTTTCCTTATCAACTGGGTTGATCCTGAAAATACTACCGCAATATCATATCAGTCCATTAAAATGGTAGGCACAAAAGGCAGATTCGAATCTGATCAAAAGGATCGAGGAATTGAGGTAGTAACAGACAATGAGGGTATCAAGAATCCAAATCCTTATTTTTGTCAACCTTACAAGGATTACTCCAGTGGAAAAACTGAATGGAGAGGATACGGCATTGAAAGCGTAGTTCAGTTCTTGGAGGATAGTCTGGCAGTTGCTAGCCATACAAAAGTAGCCTCTGATTTTGCTAATAGTAGATCAACTTTTAGGCAGGCTCTTGTGGCAACATCGGTCTCTGAGGCTGTTAATAAAAGTTTGTCAGAAAAGGGACAGTGGATTAACATCAATCTTTAAAATGTCTGAAAAGATTGAGACGGACGTCCTGATTGTAGGGGCAGGGCCGGCAGGGCTTGCGGCAGCACTTCGTTTATCTCAACTGGACAAATCGATTTCAGTTATGATCATTGAAAAGGCAAGAGAGGCTGGTGCGCACCAACTTTCCGGGGCAATACTTGATCCCATATCAATCAGAGATCTATTGCCGAATTTTATTGAGATGGGCGCGCCTGTTGAATCACATGTCACACAAGATGATATATACTTTTTAACTAAAAATGATGCACTGCCGCTTCCAACACCTCCGGGTCTGGGAAATCACGGTTGCTATGTAATGTCTCTGGCAAAATTCACCAGATGGTTTGCAAAGTATGTTGAAGGGCAGGGTATTAGCATTTTTCCGGGATTTCCGGGGCAATCATTAATAATTGATAAAGGCAGTGTTGTCGGAGTAAAAGTTCAGGATATGGGTATTGATCGTCATGGTAATAGGAAAAACAACTTTCAGGAAGGCCCAAATATCCATGCTAAGGTTACTATACTTGCGGAAGGTACTTTAGGCACATTAACGAGAGACCTGATAAAAAACTTTAAGCTTGATGAGGGAAAAAATCCTTTCATTTTTGCGACCGGTGTGAAGGAGATATGGCAAACCAAAAACTATCCGCCCGGAAAAGTAATTCATACGATGGGATTCCCTCTAGGCAGGACATTTGGAGGGTCATTTATATATGGAATGAAAGATGGTCTTGTCTCAATTGGTTTGGTAATTGCTCTTGATTATCGAGATCCCCAGACAGATCTGCATCATGAGTTTCAAAAGTTCAAGACACATCCGTTCATACAAAAAATACTGGAAGGCGGCAAGATGCTGGAGTATGGTGCAAAAACCATCCCGGAAGGCGGATACTACTCAGTACCTAAACTTTACGCTCCAGGTGCGGTTCTAGCAGGCGATTCAGCAGGGTTGGTTAATGTTATGAGACTAAAAGGGATTCATCTTGCAATTAAATCAGGGATGCTTGCCGCCGAATCGTCATATGGATTTATAAAAAACAATAAAGAAT
>SBBU01000143.1 GCA_005239585.1 Planctomycetaceae bacterium | reverse complement strand
TTCATCTCTGCTGTAGAAAAGGTGTCCTGTTCCAGTGCCAACATAGATTCCGCATGGCTTTAGCGAGTCGCTAGACATCCCCTCTCTCAAAACATTCATGTATGCCCCCTTTGAAGGCAAGCCTCTTCCGAGCTCATCCCAGCCGCGGCCATTTCCCTTGAAACGATAAATCCTGAATTTTCCCGGTGTCGAGCGAAATGCGTACTCCTCGGGCTCAAGCGACGTAACATAGCACGTATCTGGATTGCACGGATTGAGAGCCAGCCCAAAACCATAATCATATGGCAAACCCTTGTCGATCCCGCACCAAGAGTCGCCGTAATCATCGCTTTTGTAGACACCGACATGGTTTTGCTGATACAACAGTCCCGGCACCGCCGGATGGAGAAGCATTTTGTGCACTCACGTCCCAACATTTGAATCCTTTGGCGCACCCGTAAATTTTGACACGCATTTGTTTATAGTCTTCCATGTCTTTCCGCTATCATCAGTGCGAAACGCCCCTGCCGCAGAAATAGCAACATACATGCGGTCAGGGTTGTGCTGATCGAGCTGAATTGTATGCAAACACATTCCCCCAGCGCCGGGAGACCAATCTTTTCTGGTTGGGTGATTTGTGAGACTCGGTATTTCTTGCCATGTCTTGCCATCATCCTCGCTCTTGAAAAGTGCGGCAGGCGCAGTCCCTGCATAGAGCACCTTTTTTTCCGAGACCCGTCCCGGCTCAATATGCCATATGCGAGGTGTTGTTGAGAGACCCCACTTTTGGCTCAACTTGATATGCGATGGTAAAAGCTTGGGCGGGACAGGCGGTCTCTTTGCACCTTGAAACCGAAACTTCGATAGATCACCCTTCATCGTTGTCGCCGCAAAGACGTCACTTGATGCCGCCGCAAAAAGCCGCGGGGTACCGCGGACATCTACCACTGCATGGTAGACCTGCCAGCCCTTCAGAAATGGTCCCTCCATCCTCCACTTGTCTCGCCTTGCTGATGACCTAAACAGAAAAAGACCCTTTCGCGTGCCCACTGACACAACTACCTGACCTGACATGATCTCTCCTTCAAAATTTTATTCGCAGCAAGCGATGCCTGATAAATACAGTCTGGTATCCCGACTCCGCGATAACCCGCTCCTACAAGATATAAACCGGGAAACTTTGCCAGAGAATCCTCTATCTCCTGCAAACGTTTAGCATGACCCACCTGATAGAGTGGATTAGTATCTTGCCAGCGGAAAACTCTTTTAATTACAGGTTCTGCCTTAATACCTAATATGGACCTCATCTCATCTCTTGCAACTTGGACAAGTGCCTCATCAGTAATATTGTTGCATTCGATTCCCCAGCTTCCTCCGACAAAGCAACGAAGAAGAACGTAACCATACGGAGCACGACCATCAAATTTTGCTGATGACCATGTACACGCGACGATTTTTCTTCGCTCCTTCCGCGGCACTACAAATCCAGTACCATCGAGGACTTTTGGAATAGCATCTCTTGTAAATCCAAGCGAAATGGTAGCTGAAGATGCATAAGCGATTCTATTTATAGCCTGACCAAGCTCGTGAGAGAGAACGCCAACTATTTTAGCGGCTTGTGGAGCTGGGACCGTCAGCACAACTTGATCGGCCTCGATACTTGAACCATTCAAAGTCAATCTGAATCTATTTCCTTCTTGTCTAATACATTCTACAGGGGCCCCTGTACGTACGTTAACTCCGTCAAGCCTTGACAGAAGGGCCTCAACAAGGTCAGCCATCCCATTCTTCAGAGTCATGAACATACTGCCTGTACCTGTTGCCCTTTTCTGACGGCTCAAGCCCAATATCAAACTGCGGTGTTTTTGCTCCATGCTGAAAAATTGTGGAAAGGTAGACTGTAAGCTCAGTCTGTCCGCCTCTGATAAATAGATCCCCCCCATTAGAGGCTCTGCTATTTTTTCCACTGCCTCTTTGCCGAAACGTCTCCCAAAAAATGATCCAAGGGACTCGTCGCCATTTCCAAGCCTTCTTGGCAGGACAAGATCCATTGCCATTCGCAGCTTACCAGCAGGAGAAATGAGACGGCTGGTCAAGAAAGGCACAAGACGAGTTGGAACTGCTAATAAAAGCCCGGGCGGAAGCTCTTCAAGGAGACCATTGCACAGCACGTAAACTTTTTTATTCTGCGGATTCGTTGGGATAAGGCGATCTTCAATGCCAAGCTCTTTGCAAAGCATCATACCCCATGGCTTTGTGGTAACAAATGAATCAGGTCCGCCCTCGATTAGAAAACCTTTTTCCTTCACCGTGACTAGAGTCCCACCAAGCCGTTTATCAGCCTCTAGCAAAGTAATTGAGAGCGGGATTCCTTGCTGAATAGCTCCTTTGTGGAGATAAAAAGCGGTAGCAAGACCAGAGATTCCCCCTCCAACAATTGCTATCTGCATCTTATTTGAAGCATCCACGCACTATTTCTGCCAATGCATCTAATAACCTCAGATTTGTGTTAAGTGATTTTACCCTGCGGTAGTCGATCCCAAGACTTTGTGCCTTTGACCTATGGAGAATGTCAAGATCATAAAGCACCTCTACATGATCAGCCACAAAACCCACAGGAACAACCAGTACATGTTTGACACCCTTGAGTGAAAGCTCCTCCAGTTTTGTATCGACATCTGGTCCAAGCCATTTTTCTGCTGATCCACTTGCACTCTGATACGCAAAATGCCAGTCTTGAATCTGTATCCCCTCTAGTATCCCGTGAACTGTTCCAAACAGCTCAAGTTCATAAGGGTCTCCCTGCCTGATGATCTCTTCTGGAATGCTGTGTGCCGTAAAAAGAATTGACACATGCGGACGAACATCCTCTTGAAAAGCTGCCAGTCCTTCCTTGATATTTTCACGCCATGCAGAAAGATATCTTGGGGCACGATACCAGCTCTTGACCTCGATGATCTTAAGATCAGCAGAGTGTTTGGATACCGCAGTCTCCAGTTCACTCATGTATGCGCCTACACTTATCGTGCTATAGTGAGGCATCATAGCAATCGCTATAAGATCTGTTACACCCGATTCAGTAATTTCAGGCAGAACCTCATCGAAAAATGGATGCCAGTGGCGCATGCCGACGAAAACAGGTATTGACCCTAATCTTTCCTCCAGTCCTTTGGCCTGGGCCCTCGTAATCTCCAAAAGCGGTGAGCGGCCACCGATCAGGCTATACCTTGACTTTAATTCCTCCACGATCTGAGATGTTGGCCTTCGGCGTTTCATCACGTGATTGAGATACTCTTCCATCTCATCTACCGAGTCTGGGCTCCCGTGAGCCATGAGAATAACACCGAATTTCACCTTGCCTTCCATGAATGAACTTGATGAATTACATCTGCAATTTTATCTGGAGGTGTGTCGGGGAGGACACCATGTCCAAGATTAAAAATAAACCCGGGTCGATCTGCATGCTTCAAGATGTTATCAACCTTCTTACGAAGCTCATCTGATGATGAAAGGAGCGCAGCAGGATCCAAATTTCCATGAATCGCAACATCCTTACCAAGCCTTTTCCATGCAGCATCGATAGAGATCCGCCAATCAATCCCAATTACATCGCCGCCAGCCTCCTTCATAAGCTCAAGCAGGCCTGCTGTATTTGTCCCAAAATGTATAGTAGGAACCTTGCCTTTCAGTCCATCGAATATTTTTTTTGACCATGGCAGCACACATTCACGATAGTCATCTGGTGAGAGCGCCCCAACCCAGCTGTCGAAGACCTGCACTGCCTGAATGCCCGCCTTTATCTGTGACTCTAGATAGCAAAGAACGGCATCCGAGAGTTTCTCCATAAGCAGCTTCCATACAACAGGAAGACTGTTCATAAAACATTTTGTCTTCAAATAGTCTTTAGAAGATCCTCCTTCTATCATGTAGCTTGCCAACGTAAAAGGGGCTCCTGCAAAACCGATAAGCGGCGCCTTGCCATCGAGCTCTTTCCTTAGAATTCGAATCGTCTCAAGGACAAAACCAAGGTCTTTTTCAGGTTCTAGTTTGAGGAGCGATTCCAGCCCTACTTCGCTCCTGATTGGGTTATAAACTACCGGCCCATCCTCTTTTGCAAACTCGAACTTGATTCCCATTGGCTCAAACATGAGCAGGAGGTCAGAAAACAAGATAGCAGCATCAATCTCTGGAAATCGTTTTAACGGCATCAACGTGACTTTGACAGCAAGCTCTGGATTTTTGCATATCTCAAGCAGTGAATATTTTTTCCGCAGCTCCTGATACTCTGGCAGATAACGCCCCGCCTGACGCATGAACCAAACTGGGATTCGATCAGTAGGCTCGCGCCTGCACGCCTTTAAGAAGCGATAATCCTTATTTGTAGGGCTCATAACTTAAATGAACTTTATCAGGCCTAGAGTATTACTTCAACACCCTGTGGGAGATAACTGTTGCAAGTATGCAAGTGTAGAATGTTTCTCCATCATCGCCTAATCCTACTGCGCTAAATTTTCACTGATACTACGTGAAATTTCAATTTAGCTGTGGATCATAATACCTGATATAGGGCGGGTAGGAATACGTTGGAGC
>SBBU01000059.1 GCA_005239585.1 Planctomycetaceae bacterium | reverse complement strand
GGGGATCAGTAACTATCTTTCAGGCGGTTCGTTGGCTACGGAAAAATGCAGGTTGATGGCGCGGCCGTCTCCGAAAAATTTACGGAACCTCTGTTAATAACCTAGACAGTAACTCAGACAGTACACTCATTAAAACAGAGCCAGGAATATGCCTAAATAAAAAATAACATAGAACACCAATCCCTGCACATGATAACACAATAAGAGAACAGAAGGTCAAAGCTCTAGGTAGATCAAATCCTGAAGAAACCTGTATCACAAATAAAACAGTAAAAAACAAAATAGAACCAAATACCACTAACTTTCTCATCCGATATACTATGACTAAAATTGTGCAAAAGTTTCAGGAATGACGCGGCTTGTTTGATAGCAAAATTACCAAAAATGTAATAAAGAGCACCGAGAACAACGCGATTTTTATAACGGGGTTTATACGAAGAATAATGAGTAATACAACAAGCAGCAATAATACAACATTTAAGACTAGGTAGCGCACGCCTCAGAACCTGCAGTCCTTCATCTGACGATTTTCTGGATTGCCTTGGATTCCTTTAACAGTCTCTCAAGATCATCGATTTTTATCATATTTGGCCCATCTGAGATGGCCTTGTCTGGATCCTCGTGAGCCTCAATAAAAAGTCCATCGGAGCCTGCGGCAACCGCTGCACGGGAGAGAATGGGGATCATATCACGCATCCCGCCAGACTTCCCTTGAGCCTGACCCGGAAGCTGAACGCTGTGGCCTGCATCAAAAGCAACAGGAAACCCGAACGATTTCATAATGGGAATTGATCTCATGTCACTAACAAGATAACCATAGCCAAAGGTTGTACCCCGTTCAGTCAGCATAATCTTGTCATTGCCTGTCTTGACAGCCTTTTCAACAATATGACCCATGTCCCACGGCGAGAGAAACTGGCCCTTTTTGATGTTTAGAGGTCTGCCTGTCTTTGCAGCCTCCACCACAAGATCGGTCTGTCTTGAAAGAAATGCGGGGATTTGAATCAAGTCAACAATCTCCGCAACTTTTTCTACCTGGCTCAGCTCGTGAACATCAGTAGTTACAGCCACTTGCAATTTCTTCTTCACCTCTGCAAGGACTGCAAGGCCCTTCTTCAACCCCGAACCACGCGGAGAGTCCGGCCTCATGCGATTGGCCTTATCATAGGAGCTCTTGTAGATAAAGCCGACGCCAGCGTTTTGAGTTATTTGTTTGAGCTTTTCAGCATGTCGTAGGGCTGATTCCTGTGACTCGATAGCACAGGGGCCCCCTATATAGAAGAGGGAGCCCCCTTGCTTGATAACAATTTGGCCAACCTTAAATGAATTCATCCCACACTAGAAAGCCATTGAGCTTTAGCCTATGGATAGAGCAGAATCCAAACGGCCTTCGGCTACCTCGCTCCCTGCCTTTGGCGAGGCTCGCCCCAAAGGGGGCGACGCGCCCGGCGGAGCGGGTGCGGGATTCCGCTCTCATTTCCAATGTGAAGCACCTTTCGCAACCTTGCAATAGTAGGAAGCAAAGCCCATTGGGCCCTGGAACGCTTCACTTTTTATTTGTAACCATCACCCACTTGAAGTAAAGTCCATTATCCTCAACGTGCGTATAACCTGCACAGCCCATTATATGTTTTTCTACTGTTTCGGGTTTCGGAAGATTTTTGATATTGAATGCATTAGCAATTCCATCCACAATTTCATCTGATACAACAGGATTTTCTTTGATCTTCTCTACGAACTGAGGAATTATGGTGCAGAGCGCGCTGATACTAGAGGGATGCTGGTAGCCAAAGCCGTTATTATCTGCAGGTATACCCACCACTTTGCTAAGCGCTTTGTATACCGGATTCTCTAATGTGCTGGGGTCCGATGTACTTTTCATTAACTTGACCGTCTGCATCACTTGTTCTTTGTTTCCTACTACAAGTGAGCCCTCTGCAACGCCAAATGTGAACTTTTCATCTTCGCCCGGCACATTGATATGATAAAATTTGTTTCCCTCTATCTTTTCCTCAGTTAAAAGCGGAAGTCTCGATGCAAGCGATTCAAGCGCTGAAGCTAATGTCTTGGCATCCTTCAACTTGAAAGCTACAACAGATCCATACCCATCAACGGTATATGGCTTTTTAAGCACCTGATAACTCACATATTCGCTATCCAGTGTATCAAAGATTTCCTCCTTGATATCAATTCCTGCCAAGGCCTTTACCATCGGCCGAATCTTGAATGGCTGACCCATTTTTTCACTTGCCTTGGTAACTGTATCATCTATGGAATCCCATAGTGCTTTCCAGTTGAGTTCTCCAACCCAGAGTCCTGTTGCATCTGCTGGTACCCATGCAGGAGGAGTACGCTTTTTATTGCCCCCGGCGAATTTGAAGAGACCTGGCATCTTCGGGCAGTAGATAAACGCCTCTGACTTTACCTGATTTTTCGCAACAGAAAGGCTTAACCCAACTCCCTTGAGATCATATATACCAAGTGTCTTGAGCGCAATCTCGACAGCGCCCTTTATGTTTGCCTCTGGGATGAAGAGAATGAGATCTTTTATCCAAGTCGTATCAAGATAGAGTAAAACGTCTGATCCGCCAAATCGTTTTACTATTGTGGTATAATTCTCATTGCTCGCCAAAGATTTTTTTGATCTCTTGTCCTTATAGTTTTCAATTATCCTCTTTGTACCATCAATCGATGTGGTTATGCAGAAAATCGAATCTAATGTGACGAATACAAGGTTTCCCTTGTCAAATTTGTACGATTGATAACTTTCATCAAGATGTTTATCCTCAGATTTTGTGAATGCTGGATTATCTTCCAGCTTTCCAGTGATGCTTTTTATAATCTTGGCAAACTCGTCTTTATTTCCTCGCGCATCTATTAAAAGCCCCATATTCGGCAGGTTGCCTGCCATAAGATCAAGCAGTACAGGCATATCAAAGTAAAAGGCAACCTCGCCTTGAAAGCCTGCACACAGCGACTTGAGACTCAGGCCTGTGCTCTCCTCAAATTCCTTGATACCCTTGGAGAAATCGAGCCCGGAGAGATAGTTTTTTACCTCCTTCTCGTTAAGCAGATCCTCAAATGCTGAATCTAGCTTTTTTCCGAGGTCAGATACATTTTTAACTGAGATATAAAGAATAGTATCCCGAGAGACCAATTCATCGAATGGTCTTGATTCCTTTGTCTGAACCGAGGTAGCTGATAGAAGGAATACCAGGCCCAGTACTACAAACTTTCTCATGGTTATCTCCTAAAAAACTGGTTTACCGATTTTAACCTCGCACTTGACAAAATCAACCCTTCGACCACACTACCCTCCCCAAAAATGGGTTTTACTAGTATGCCCCGTTGGGTCACCTTTTATCCTCAATATACTATGATAAATTAACTAAAAAGTTTCACTATGTAGACTTGAAAATGCCTTCTCCAAGTCCTCTACTTTGACCCTAACCCTTGCCTTGCCACCTAAACCCCTTGCAAAAAGTATTTGATTGTCAGTAAACCTGCCAATCTTTTGTATGGGAAAACCCTTAAAAACACGCTCAAATTGTGCTGGTTTATTGGTCTCCACTATGAACCTAGTAGCTGATTCTGAAAAGAGTAATTGGCTATCCGTCAACACCCCTTGATAGGGACAGAAAGAGAGATTTACTTCAGCCCCTGCAAGGCCTGCTATACACATCTCAGCAAGCGCCACAGCTATACCACCTTCTGAGACATCATGACACGCCCTCACAATCCCCATTTTGATAGCCTGATGAAGTTTCACAAATATCTTTGGAGCAAGTTTGCTGTCAACTTTGGGGACATTTGCTCCCAGCTCACCAAAAAGCTTATAGAATTCTGACCCGCCCAGTTCATTTCGCGTCACACCGACAATATAGATTTCACCATCACACTTGGCATCCATGGAAACGCAGTGTTTTATCGAGTCAACGATTCCGACAGCCGTGATAAGAAGTGTATGCGGGATACTTGAGGTTTTGCCCCTGACACGATAGGTATTGTTAAGACTATCCTTCCCGGAGATAAAAGGCGCCTTGTAGGCAATGGCAATATCTCGACATGCCTTGCAGGCCTCAACAAGCGCCCCAAGAATCTCAGGATTACTAACGTCACCCCAGCAGAAATTATCAAGAAGCACGATCTTGGACGGATTTGCTCCGCACGCCACAACATTTCTTACTGCCTCATCTATTGCAAGTGCAGCCATGTCATATGAATTAATATCACTAAAACCCGGATTCATTCCGAGTCCAATCGCCACACCTTTATCTTCTCCATCTGGAGACCTAATCACAACACCATCTGAAGGGCCTCTGTGCCCCTTACCGCACATCGGCTTGATCACAGACTGCCCCTGCACTTCATGATCATACTGTCTTATTATCCATTCCTTGCTCCTTACATTGTTGCTTGAAAGGATCTTGCAAAGCGTATCGCTATAGTCAGTCTTTTCTGCGATATGAGGTTCACGCGATCTTGCTACAGGAGGTTTCGCTTCTCTAGTTACATCGGGAATCCCATCATGTAAAAAATTCATGTCAAGATCACATACCTTGACACCTTGATAAAACAGGACAAGTCTTTTATTATTGGTTACGTCGCCAATTTCAGTCACTTCAACACCATACCTTGAGGCAAGTGCAGTCAATTCATCCGACATGACTCTGGGCACTATTAGCACCATCCTTTCTTGTGCCTCCGATATCCAGATCTCCTTGTAGGACAATCCAACATACTTTAAAGGGACTCGTTCAAGATAAACAACTGCTCCTCTTTCTTGAGTTATCTCACCAACCGCACTTGAAAGTCCCCCTGCCCCGCAGTCAGTGACAGCAGTAAAGAGACCTCTATCGCGGGCATCGACGACAAAATCTAACAATCGCTTCTCGACTATGGCATTTCCAATTTGCACTGCACCTGAAGACACTTGTTGAGATGCCTCATGAAGAGAGCTTGAGGAAAATGTCGCGCCGTGGATGCCATCTCTGCCAGTTCTACCTCCAATTAATATGATTGCATCGCCAGACCTTACTGTTTTTGTAGATTTTCCTCTTGGTAGCACACCTACAACTCCGCAATAGACGAGTGGGTTTGCCAAATAACGATTGTCATAGTAAACAGAACCACACACAGTCGGTATGCCCATCCTATTACCATAGTCTCTCACACCTGCAACAACCCCATTAAGGAGGATTTTTGGATCGATTGTGCCAGCAATAGGCTTGCAGTCCGGGTTGGCCACAGCAAAGACATCAATACCTGCTACTGGTTTCGCGCCAAGCCCAGCACCAAGCAAGTCGCGTATCACACCCCCCAGCCCTGTATTTGCCCCTCCATATGGCTCTATCGCACTTGGATGATTATGTGTCTCCACTTTTACTGCCAAATCGAGCGCCTTGGTGAATCTTATTATCCCTGCATTATCCTTAAAGACGCTTACAAGGAATGGTTTCTTTACTCTTTTCGTTGCATAAACAATTGTCTTTTTAAACAGGTTTTCTATGGTCTCACTTTTGAACTTTATAGTTGAGTTGAAAGTCTTGTGCTTGCAATGCTCAGACCAAGTCTGGGCGATTGTTTCAAGCTCGACATCGGTAGGCATGCGTTTGAAATATTGTTGTACAGTCTTTATCTCATCCTCATTGAGGGATAGATTTCGAAGGTAATCTGCCACAGCAGATTTATGAATTGTTATGAGCTCAAACT
>SBBU01000014.1 GCA_005239585.1 Planctomycetaceae bacterium | reverse complement strand
GTAAAGAAGAGTGGGGTTTTGATTCGAGAAATACCACTTGCGAGGCTCAAAACAATAAACTTGTTGTCAACAATGTTGCAAAATCTGCTGGATGGGGAATATGGTATATAGGCAAAATACAACTTCCGACTGAAGGATTTAGACTCAAGCTAAGTGGTACGACAAATTGTACCGGTTTTACTTTTGATATAAAGCGTGGCGAAAAACTGATACGCTTTAATATAGCGCTAAACACCAATGACTTTGACATCTTAATAGAGATAGATAACAAGAGTAACATTAATGTAAAATCAGGCGGCATGCTAGGTCTAGTCATGCCAACCTCATTAACTCGCACTGGACAAATAACCTTGAGTTCCATGGGTCAAGTCGAATTTAAGCAGATAGATTTGATAAAACTGAAAACTAAACCTTTAGGTCAGCATGAGGCAAAAGCAATTCAACTCTTTGACGGAAAAACTAATACTGGCTGGTTAATCTTAGATAAGACCAGCAGGATCGACGTTGTCGAAGGAAAGTTAGTCCCAGTAACCAAGTTAGAAAGCTGGCTCATAAACTACTTTCTTCCCAAGGATTTCTCTCAGACTCGATATAAACTCGTAATATCAGGCCTCACAAAGTGTGATGAACTAGCTATTATCTTGCCAGTTCTTTCTGAGAACAAGCTGAAGCAAAAAATTATCTCAACAACTATTTCCAAAGACAGTACAGGGAATTTCAAACTCGAATTAATTATAGAAAATGACAGTGTTAAGGAAGTAATTGGAGGATTAAAACTAATAGAATTGCCCCTTATTGCACTTGACCCAAATGCATCACCTTACATTAGTTTGAATGGACGTAAGGAGACCAGTTTCAAAGGCATTGAATTGATCCCCTCGAAATAGCTCGAAAAACTCCCGACTGTTCTTGAATGAGCCAAGTCTTTTGATATAGTTCTAATTGTGGCTCTTTACACCGTCGAGTTTTTTGATCAGCAGCAAAAAAAGCTGCGGGCTCAGATAGAGGCAAAATCCCCGGATGAAGCTCTACTTAAGGTAAAGGTTAGGGGGTATAAACCAATTTCTGTTCGGCAGGCAGATCAACCCTCAAAGGTTCAGACAACCGTACAACCACAATCGCCAAAACCCAAGTCCGAACCACTTCCCAAGCTCTCTTCCCCACCTGTCACAACAGAAAAGAAATTGACAAAAAAATCCTACTTTTTTAAACACTACAGACAGAAAGATCTGACGCAATTTACACACCAACTCTCCGTATTAATTGATGCAGGCCTTCCACTTGTAAAAGGTCTTCAAATCCTCAGCAACCAGATGAAACCTGGATATCTCAGGGCTGTTGTTACCGAAATCAGGGAAGATGTAGAGACAGGGTCATCACTCTCTGACGCACTTGCAAAGCACCCTAAAGTATTCGACAAGTTATATGTCAACATGGTAAAAGCAGGAGAGACCGGAGGTCTATTGGATGAAACACTCAAGAGGCTCTCAGAATTCAGAGAGAAAGCAGAACTGCTTAGGAAAAAAGTGATAAGTGCCAGCATTTACCCGGCTTTCGTACTTTCAGTAGCTGCAGTTGTGGTTGTTGGAGTTATGGTTTTCATCGTCCCAAATTTCGACGCGGTCTATAGAGATCTCAAGGTTACACTCCCGCCCATGACTCAATTCTTAAGAAACATAAGCAACTCTATGGTAAAGTGGTGGTGGTTAATATTTCTGATTCCATTTCTAGTCCTTTTCTTATTTACGGTGATGCAAAAGACAAGGAGAGGACGACTTTTTATAGATAGAGTAAAAATTAATCTTCCTTTGCTCGGTTTAATCGCAAGAAAATCAGCAGTTGCAAAATTTTCCAGAACTTTGGGTACTCTCCTAAAGAGTGGGGTTCCGATTCTTGAAGCACTAAATATTGTAAAGAACACCATAGGCAATGAAGTCGTCGCTCAGGCAGTAGTGAAGGTCCATGATGCTGTTAGAGAAGGAGAATCAATTGCAGCACCGCTTCATGAATCTAAAGTATTCGATGAAATGGTTGTCAACATGGTAAATGTCGGCGAGGAGACAGGCAAGCTGGACTCGATGCTCCTCAAGATTGCTGACATCTATGACACTGAGGTGGATACAGCAGTCAGTGGTCTTATTAGACTCCTTGAACCCATGCTAATTCTTATTCTTGGAGTAGTAGTAGGTTTCATTGTAATTGCTCTATTCATGCCTATGGTTGGATTAATCCAAAACTTTCGAAAGACGTAACAGAGCGATTTATAACAACATATTGGAGCTCAAACAGTTATAGCTAGATTTTATCGCAATACCCCCTTGAACATTGCTCGAAAATTGTTATCATTCCCTTTCATGTTAAGGACAAATATTGAATCGCTAGTAGAGATCAGTGTGTGCGGCAAGATCTTCCATCCCGAGTTGGAAAATTACTCATTCTCAGTTGGCTACGATGGAAAGCCTTTCATAGCAATTGGGACAGGAGGGATAACTTACAACGTTAAAGTAGGAGACAGGGCCTTTGGCTGGGACTGGGGAGATCATGTGGAACCCGGCATTTCGATAAGACACCCAAATGATAACGCAAACAATGCACTTAACCTGCTTGCATGCATAGGAAATGATGCTGTTGTAGTAGACGCCCTGCTCGACTCGAGAGAGTCAAGGGTCAAAGGCATCAGCGGTACAGTAACAGGAAAACGCGCTACGCCAAAAGGTGTAACTGTCTACCTCAACAGAAAATTCCTTGACAAGCTCTGTGTCGGCGACACAATCCAAATAAGGGCACTAGGTCAGGGATTAAAGCTCCCAGATTACCCACAGATTACATTCATGAATATAAGTCCAAAACTCTTCAAAGCCCTCTCCTTAACGGAACGATCCGGAAGAATAAGAATCCCAGTAACCAAGATAGTGCCAGGCAAAGTGATGGGGTCTGGAATAGGATCTGCAAATTCCTACGTTGGAGATTATGAGATCCAAAGTGTGTCTGAAGAAATCATAAAGGAGTATGGACTAGACAGTATCCGCCTCGGGGATTTTATTGCAATTACAGATCATGATTGCAGTTATGGCCCAAGGTACCATGACGGGGCAATCACAGTCGGAGTTGTGACCCATGGTTCAAGCAAATTATCCGGACACGGACCGGGAATAAGTGTTATTTGTACATCAACTAACGGTCTTATAGAACCCATAGTAACCAGGAGGGCTAATCTGGCTGAATTTCTAGATCTACAGTAATTACCCTCAGAGATTGACTATGGCGAACATATTTCGTCCCGATACTTTTGGTCTGGACGAAATGTCCAGAGTCAAGCGTAAATGAGCGAACTCGACGAAATTAAGACCCAATATGAACGAGGGGAGTTAGATTTCATAAAAAAAGACCTCCAGCATTTTATCATTTATCATAAAACGAAGATTCTCGAATATAAAAAATTTCTGAGATCCAGATATTCAGACAACGAAATCCAAGATGACCTTGCAATAAAACTGTTCATTCTCAAAGAAAGATCAATCAACCCCCGTGCTGAGATTACCGATCAAATAAAGGAGATAGAAAAAGAGAAATGGATAAGGGGAGTAAAGACCGGTAATTCACCCGATCCCATTCAAGTTGCAACAGAATGGGCAAGACTCTACTCTGAAGGCTGGAGGTCCCATAGACTCACAAGCATCATCTTTGTTTTTGAACAGGAAAAGGACAAGTATGCAAGCCTCTTACAATAAATTTATTTTATAAACGTATTTATATTAACATGCAGAGCATAGAAAGACTGATTTCAAAATACGCACGACCCATATACCATTTCTGCCGCAACATGACAAATGATTCTTCAGCAGATGACCTTACCCAAGAAACATTTATAAGGCTTGATCGATACCTGAAGAACAATGGACTTAAAGAAGCTAGCCTTAATGGTCTTGTTTTTTCTATTGCCAATACTGTCTGTATAGATTTTCTTAGAAAGTATAAACGCCACCGCCAAATCCTGCGTAGTGCACGACAGATTAATTCTGTTCGTACACCACATGAGGAATATATTCATAAGGAATTGATTTCAGAGGTGGAATTGGCTGTAAAACAAATGCCATTTAAATTCCGTCAGGTATTCCTCCTAAGGGAACACTCCGATACAACTTTTGCAGAGATAGCAAAGATGCTAAATGTCCCGCTAAACACAGTGCTTGCCCGCATGAATTATGCGCTGAAATATTTGAGAGAGGAACTCAAAGATGTGCGAACTAGCTAAAAATAAATCACTAGAATTTATCTACGATGGCACCAACGACAATGAATTTCGATCCCACCTCACCTTGTGCTTCACCTGTCAGGAAGAAATTAGAGAAAATGACTTGATCAACCTAGCCTACAAAAAGACCCTAGTTCATGTACCTAACTTGAGGGCCATTAAGAATGCAATAAAACGAGAGCACAGTAACAAGACTCTTCTTTGTACATTAAGCGTCCTTATTGTAATTCTGATAAATCTCTTTGCACTCAATTTTAATTGCCAAGCACCCAGTTTCGAAACATTCAAGTCAGATGAATACATTGACTCTCAGATAGCAGAACTTAACGATATTATGTTCAACTACTCATCAAAGACTTCAGATTCAATGATCGATACCAAAATATCTGATTTACATAAAGATATACTTGTTTTAGAAAACTCTACTTTTTGAGGAATTAAGATGATTAACTTTCTAACTCTTATCCTTACTGGATTGGTGCTAAATCAGGACGACAAGCATGAAGATATGTATCAGGATAAGCATAGACCGACTGAGCACCAGGATAAACCGCATGATAAACATCGTGAGCATGAGAAGTTCAAACAGGAAGAGCGTGAAAGAATACAGGCCAGAATCGATGAACTGATGACGGAGCTCAAGAATGCTATTGATAATAAACAGATGGATAGAGCCGAAGATATCGAGAGAAAGATACAAGATCTCAGAAAACAGCTTGAGAACCCTCCAAAACACCATCAACCTCACGACTGGCCAGATAAGCCACGTCAGCCACATGACGAAAGATTTATGGAAGAAATGGAAAAGATGTTTGAAAAAGCAACAGGATTTTTAAAAGACTGGGATCCTGACGAGTTAGAGAACTGGAGAAAACTAAAGAAGAAAGGATGGTGGAAGGACCATGGTGAGAGATTTCGCGAATATATGAGGGAGATTCACAATCTTATGGAGATGAAGCACCACAATCCCGACCTGTTCGAAAAGCTTAAAAAGATCCATCAACTGGACAAGAAATGCCTCAAACTTGGTGAACAGATTAGAAAGATAAAAGATGACACAAAAGAAGATCATAAAAGAGAAGAACTCACAGCTGAGTTAAAAAAGAACTTGTCAGAGCTATTCGAACTCAGGGAAGAACAACGCAAAAAAGAAGTGGAGGAACTCTCAAAAAGACTGGAAGAACTGAAAAAAGAGCTAAAAACCCGCCAGGAAAATAAGGATAAAATAATTGAAAAGAGATTAAAGGAATTAACTAACAAGAAGGACGAACTAGATTGGTAGTAATTTTGAATTTTGCATCAATTCTTAGTATCTTTCCAGTGTGTCAGGACTAATCGCGAAGGAAGGTTTTCTACTAGCTACCAACGCAACTCTTTTTGGGAACTATCATATCGGAAAATGTGTTAACATCTGGTATGGGGCTGTAATCCGTGCAGACCTTGCAAGGATAACTATAGGTGACTATACAAACATCCAAGACAACTGTGTACTTCATACTGACCCAGACCAACCTCTTGCGATCGGATGTTACGTCACAGTTGGTCATAATGCGATACTTCACTGCAGCGCAATAGGCGACTATACTCTTATAGGAATGGGGTCGACACTGCTAGCCGGGGCCAAGATCGGCCAAGGGTGCATAATTGGAGCAGGTTCTCTTGTCACAGAAAACATGCAAGTTCCTGACTTTTCAGTAGTTGTAGGAGTTCCCGGTCGAATAATACGCCAACTTGACGAAAAGGTCATCGCCGATCACAAACTGCGTGCCGAAAAGTATTATCAAAACGCACTTACTAGTCTGTCCAAGTAATCTGATACGGATTGATGGTTAAAACAGAATTACTTTTCTTCGCGTTTCTTCGACCATTCCTTCCAGTGAGCAATCGATTTTTCCTGCGGTACAAGCTTGAATGTTTCTTTTCCAACGACCCACATGATGCCTGTTGACTTGAAAATCTCATGCAAGGCATCTTCCAAGGTTAATCTAGTCAATTTGATATCAACAGATCTCTCTTTAACAGAATCATCAAAGCTTACACCATAAAGTCCCATTGATTCAAAGAGTTCTGGCAGCTTGCCATCAAATGACTCTCTGTGAACGATCTTCTGCTCGATGAGTTCTGTCATACGCGGGTTAATATAAAAATTTAGAGCTGAGAGTATCTTGTATAGCTCATCCTTTGGTCTTTTTTCGATATCAGTAAGCAATATCGGGAGCGCCTTCTCCTCCCTTGCCCTCGCAAGATTTATAGCGCTCAGGAACCTTAATTTAGGGTCCTTGTCATTCAAGAATGACGCTATCTTCTCAAAGGCGCTCTTTGAACCGACCTTGCCTAGGCATATGATGGCTTGAGCAGGTTCAAGTTTCATTGCGGCGTCAACGACACTTGTCTCAGGCAACTTCCTTGCCATCTCCAGTGCTGTTATCGATATCTGAAGGTCATCCTCCATGATTAACCTTACAAACTCGCCAGCAGCCTCCTTGGCTCTCAAAACCGCCAAGGCCATTATAGTTTGTATCTTCACATCACGGTCAGGATCCTTTAGGAGGTTTATAATATCTGGGATTGCCTCTTCAGCATTCATGTCTCTCAAGAGAAGCAGAGCAAGCCGCCTAATGGATGGATCATCAGATTTCAATAATTTTCTGCAGTGCGGAATGGCTTCTTTTATCTGCAGATTCCTTATAAAAGCAGCAGCATGTCTTCTTACAGAATCCTGAGTATGGGTAAGGAGCTCCTTCACCTTGTCAAAGGCTTTTTTATACTGTAGTCTCTCCAGTACACGTATTGCCTCGATGCATATCTCTGTCTCCGGATCATCGAGCAGCTTGGCTATTTCTGCGACAGCTCCTTCAGCATTCAAATCTCTTAGAGTAAGAAGCGCCAATTCGCGCACCTGCGGATCCTTGTCTTTTAGTAATCTTACCAGTTCAGGCACAGCCTTGGTTGCTTTTGTTTCGATAATGAAGAGAGCGCTGGCCTGCTTCACCTTTATCTCCTGATCTGCAATCATAGATACAATCAATTCTGCCGCCTCTTTTGCATCGAGTTTTTTGAGGGCAATTATCGATTGTTCCCTGATGGTTGGACTTGGGTCTCTCAGCAGCTTGATCAACCCAGGGACTGCAGATTTTACCTGAAGATCACGCAAAAGTATTATAGCTGACTTTTTGACATCAGAACGCAAATCATCCAGAAGCATTGTTAATGCCTTATGTACAGTCTCATCGTTATATAGTCGTAAAAAGTTTCCTGCAAGAAATCTAACATCATCACTCTCATCGCCTAGAAGATTAACCATTTCCATTGCCAAGCCCTTTGCTTCCAATTCAATAAGTGTCTTCACTGCTGCAACACGAACTGTTCCGAAAGGATCTTTAAGGTACTTTGCTGCCTCTTTTGTAAAATCAGTGAACTTTAACAGCTCTATGGTCTCAAGCCAGACTATCCTGAGCTCGCTTGTAGCCATGCCGAAATTGTCCAGCACATACTTGACTTCTTCTTTTCCAATTTTGCCGGATTTGTATAGAAGAATTGTGTCAACCATGACTGACTTTCTGTCTGATAAATCAGAAGACTTGAATCTCTCCTGAAATCTAGGGATCTGGTCTGTGAGTTTTTTTGGGACTTCTTGAAGGAGGAGCATCATGCATAGAAGGACCTTCATAAAACACCCCAAAAAAAAGTTACCAGATAAAGTATAACCGTGTCATTATAGAATGCAACACCGCACTTGCATTACAAACAAAAATAGGGATTAATCGTATAGTTAATATGAGAATAAGATACGCGATATTCTTATCTATTTGTGCATTATGCCCAGCTCAGCAGTCAGAAGAAGAACTCGTAAAAAAATGCGGATCAGAGATCAAGTGGCTTGGCAACCTCGACAAGGGGTATGAAACAGCAAAAGAAAAAAAGAGATTGATCCTTTGGTATGTCCCCCGTGTTGCAGGGAGCCACATGGATCGCCCTGCAGAACTTGATCTTTATATGAAAACAGGGCCATTTACCAATCCAGAGACAGTCTCACTGATAAATAGAAAATTTGTCCCTGTCAACATGGAGTCAAAGGGACAGCTTGATATCAAAGCCTATGATTTTCTCGAACCCGGTCTCGTATTTGCTACACCCGATAAAAAAGTTGTACACAAGATCCCTACGATCCGCACTATAAATGACGATTTCTTCTACAACCAGCTTATCCTTGTCCTGCAGAAAAATGCTGAATACAACGATCCTTCAGAGGAAACCACCAAGGCACAAGATTCAAAGACCGACCCTATTTCACTAGCCAGAGAGAATGCAAAAGATGGTGAATTATCAAAGGCAAAGAAAATCCTTCAAGATTTCCTCAATTCGTCAGCAAAACCAGAAGAACAGGCGATAGCCAATTATGAGATTGCAATGATCTTCAGACTAGAACGCAATTCCAACGAGGCATTAGCTAAAATAAAATCTTCCCGTGAACTAACAAAAGATAAAAAACTGCTCGGTGACCTTTATGTGGAAGAAGGACTCGTCTTTCTGAAAACAGGAAAGCTAAACGAGGCAAAAAGTGCATTTCAAGTCGTAAGTAAAGAATACAAAGACTCAGAACGACATGCAGAGGCACTCTATTACCTCGGCGCAATAGCCTTTATAACCTGTGATGAAACAACTGCCAGAGAGATATGGAAATCACTCGCTAACGATAAACAAGACACACGATGGAAATACAAGGCTGCAGCAAATATTATAAAAAGTAAGATAAGCAAATATGCATCTGTAAAGCCGGGACGCGGATACTATGATGACGGCACCATAGGCGAATCAGCCCTCGCAAAGTGCTATGAAGAGATATGCTGGCTAAACGAGATGCATTACAAGACTCTTACAGAAGGAACCGCATGGAAAAGGGATAAAGAAGAGATTGATGATATCATAAAACTTGCGGTAAGGTTTTTATTAAATTCACGCAGATCGGAAACCCTTTGGGATGATACAAGATATGTATTCACAGGCAAGGCCACCCTTCCAAATGTTCAGATGGCAATCTCAGCACTATGCGCAACAGCAATATTAGAACACAGAGAAGTAAATCCAAAGGCGATAGATGAAGCAATAGCGAAAGCTAAAGTATACCTCATGGATGAGTCAAAGATGGCCCGTGGAAAAGATCAGGAAGTATATGCCGACGCCTACAGATTAATGTTTTTTAGCAAGCTTCTTCCAAAACTTACAGATGCAGGCGAGAAGGAGAAGACAAAAGCGTTTGTGATTGAGCTTGTTAAACAACTTGAGAAACTGCAGAGAAAAGGGGGCCTCTGGCATCATGAATACACAAATCCATTCGTATCAGCTACTGTAATCCTTTCATTGCAATTAGCTAAAGAGGCTGGATTAGAAGTCCCTCAAAAGATTGTCGATGAGGCTGCTAAAGGCATTGGTGCAGCCAGAGGCAAAAGCGGTACGTTTTCATACAAAGGAAAAGGAGGCGGATCTCTCCCCGAATGTGCAGGCAGAATGCCTCTGTGCGAGATGGCGCTCTATTTCTGCGGTAAAAGCGATTTGGGTTCAATAGAAACTGCCATAGATGCGTATTTTAAGAATATTTCAGCACACTTGAAGACTCGCAGGGTCGACGATCATTCCCTGCACAATATTGGAGGATTTTTCTTTTTCCACGATTTTTATCCTGCTACCGAGGCGGCAAAGCTATTGAAAGATGAACCGAGAAAAAAACTCTACAAACAATTTCTTGATGTGCTTCTCAGCATCTCAGAAATAGATGGCGCATTCATTGACTCACATGAACTAGGCCGATGCTTCGGTACTGCAATGGCGCTTTTATCACTAAGAAACTGCGCTTCAAAATAGTGAGAATGCCAAGCCAAAAAGATCATTTTTTATCTTGATCTTTTAGTTTATCTGGATCCATGCGCCAATCTTTTAGCACCTATGCCGCAACGGCGGCGACAGTGGTTTTCACCATCTCATGCTTTACTTCATCGTAAATATAGCAGCTAGACGAATCGCTCAAAAGTTTCGCCACTTCTCTGGCATATTCTTTGGCCTGGAGTTTGCCAAGCGTCAATGCCGCAGCCCCTTTTGACTCCTTATTCTTCAGGAGTTTGGCGATCTCTTTTGTATATTCCTTCGCCCTCAACAGACTCAGCGCGAATGCTGCTGACCCTCTTACCAACGAATCTATATCCTTGAGGAGTTCGGCGATCTCTTTTGTATATTCCTTCGCCCCCAAACGACCCAACGTCTCCACAGCATTATTTCTCACCTCTACGTTCTTATCCTTGAGCTCTTTCAGCGCCCGATCAATTTTTGCCTGGCGGTCTTTGTACTCTTGAAAGTCCTCTTTACTTTTTGCGTTTGAGATTTTTTCGCGGCTTTGCCCAGGCGGGCCATTTCAGGAGGGCAACACGAAGATTTTCGATGGAGCTTGCGTTTCTCTCCTTCGACTCGGGTTTGAGTTTGCCCGTGTATTTTTTAATCTCGGCGGCGAGCACAGTCAACTCCTCGATCTTTCTATTGAACTGCCCGGCAAATTCCTCTTTTGTCTTCGCATTGATCTGGCCGTCGGGGGAGGCGAATCCCAATTTCTGTGCCATCCCCTTTCGATAATCTTCCCATTCTGTAGGAATCTTTTCCGACTGGGTTGAGATCTCTCCGGTTTCCTCTTCAATCGCCCTTAACCTTTGGGACATCGATTTCGCTGTGCGTACGCCATATCTCCCCTGGAGGGCGTCGAGCGCGCGGTCGAGCGGGCGCCCCGCCATATCCTTGAGCGGTTTCTGTTCCCCCGTTTTTGGATCTGTTAAAAGCGTGTCTGGTGTGAGCCTGTCCAGAATTTCATCCGGAAGAGATGCTATGCGGTACAAACATGTAATATGCAGCTTCACCAAAAAACCGAAGCGCTTCGGTTTTTCGCTGGCAAGTCGCGCGACACGCATATAATTTTGGGCTGTGTCCTCTGAGTAATCAAAATTCTTCTTCAGCCATTGAAGCCACGTTTCTCTCGTTTCTCGCTTTGTGTCGAGAAAATTCTTTACTGCAATGAGCGATTTGCCCATTCTTACGGCATTGCGGACAAGTTTATCCGTTGCTTCTTTTAATATCTCTTTTTCCCTCTTCTTGCAGTCCAGGACCACTTTTGTGTGGCGTACGACGAATGGATCGCTGAGTACATCACCATTTGCTCTTTTCTTCATAATCTTGCTCCTCGAAAATGCCAGGGTATTATAACCCGATCAATCCTTGCAGGCAATACCCACTAGCGCTTGAGCTTTTTCTTCAGCCTCGTGGTCGATCACAGGGACTAACTGACTGCGAAAGGTGGGTTAACAACGCTCCCTTGGTAAAAGGCACCATTATGGAATAATTTCGCCCCTGATCAGTCATATATAATAAAGGTAACATCTGGTATGGCTTAGGGAGGAAGAAAATGAATAAAGGCCGCTATCAAAATGCGATTCGGCTTTGCCGAATCGCTGTCCCGCTCTTTCGAAGAAAGAGCGGGGCGAGCCGAACAGCTCATTTTGATAGACGGCCTAAATTCAGTCTCTTATTGTTCTCCTTCTTGACTAGTCTGATTGTGGCACAAACGATACATGAGGAAGTTCAAATAGAACAGGATGAAAAAGTTCGTAAGCTCATTGAGCAGTTAAGACACGATGATCCTCAGATGCGTGAAAGAGCTACAGATGAATTGATACAGATCGGTAAACCGGCATTGGATTCGCTAAAAAAAGTGACCCATGACAAAGACGCAGAGACAAGTGAGCGGGCCATAAGGGTAATAAAGCAGATTGAGTGGGACAAGGCGCTTGAAAACCTTGAGAAGAAGCGGAAAGAGCTTAGTAAGGGCTATCGCGAAGAAGCTACTGTAAAACAAAAGAGAAAAAACAAGTTGGTTGTGAAATATTTTCCAAACAGCCGTTTTTTCGTAATAAGCGGTTTTCTCAAGGGTGAGTACAAGTCCCAAGAATTCATAATTCACTATGCTGATTCTACACTTTACGAATTCCGACACGACATCAAGACAATAAACCAGATATTAGAAAGCAATCCGCCCATAAAGCTAACTTCTATTGAAGCAGTTAAGGAATTCTTCAAGGCGCTTTTCTTTTTGTGGATTGCAGATTCGATCCCTGAACGCGTTGAAAAGGTAGAAAAGGGCTACAGGGCCTGGGAACTGAATCGCCATTATGAGAAAGACATGCTTTATACCCTTTCAGTAAGCCCGGAATGCGTCCTTCAAAAAATCTCATGGGAGTGGAAATCCAAGCACACAAAGAAATTTGAGGAATCAGAGGAAAAGGACATGGAAAAAAGGAGCGTCCAGTTGGTACATCGCTTTTATCGACATGGAGGCGGCGTTGACAGCTTCCAGGACCGGGAAAGAACGGTAAAGGAGCTGATTAAAAT
>SBBU01000222.1 GCA_005239585.1 Planctomycetaceae bacterium | reverse complement strand
TTAATGGCGTGGTTAGAGCTGCTCAGTATCAACCCTGAGCATACTACGGCCTTTAGGCCGTAGAGCCGAAGGGTTAATTACTCCCTTGTTAGTTATAAATGCCGTTATATATTTGTTTGGAGTAACATCAAATGCCGGATTAAGAGACCTGAACCTTCCGTTTATTTCAGTAGGGGACCTTTCCTCTATTGGGATTTGTAGACCTGATTTTATCTTTTGATCAAAGGTTGATGCAGGGGCACATACATAAAATGGGATGCGAAATTCTTTTGCAGTGATAGCAAGCGCTAGTGTACCTATCTTATTTGCAGTGTCACCATTTAGTGCTATTCGATCTGCACCGGTTAGGATAAGATTAATTTTTTTTCTCTGCATTAAATGAGCTGCGGCTGAATCACATATTAGTGTGGATCGAATGGAAGCTTCTTGCAATTCCCACATCGTCAGTCTTGCACCTTGTAAGAGAGGTCTGGTTTCTAGGACATAGATGTGCGGTTTCTTAGTCCTTGATTTGAATATCACTGAGAATGCAGTGCCGCATCCACCAGTTGCTAAAAAGCCAGTATTACATATGGTTATGATGTTGGCGTTGGGTGGCACCAATCTACTGCCGTGTTTGCCTATGAGATCACAGAACAATCTGTCTTCATTATGAATTGAAATGGCCTCTGATAGAGAGTCTTTGCCAGATTTAATTGCATTCAACATCCTGATGACTGCCCATTTTAGGTTTACTGCAGTTGGTCTTGCACTGATAAAAAGTTGAGATATCTTGGCTATATTTGATGAATTGCACAGAGCCATGCCATATGCAGCTGTAATTCCTATCAAGGGAGCGCCTCTAATAGCCATATTTTTTATGCAGTGATATACGTCTATCGGAGTTTGGCATGATATATATTTTTCCTTTTCAGGAAGCAAGCGCTGATCAAGAACCAATAATCTCCCATTAATCCATTTGACTGGCTTAGGGAGAGAGACAGCCATTATTGAAGTGCTTTAGTATGTTTTAAAATCCTTCCAAGTGCTTCAGATGGTTGGGCACCCTTGGATACCCAAAATTTATATCTTTCAACCTTGATTTTTACCTTGTTTTGGGATTCCTTAACAGTTGGATCATATTGACCGAGGTTTTCTAAATAGGGCCCATCTCTCCTGGTTGTACTGTTATATACACATATGCGAAAGAAAGGCCTGTTTTTCCGCCCAAATCTAGTCAGTCGTATCTTGACCATAAAGGCCTATATTAAAGCAATTTATGTTTAAAAATCAAAGCGAAATAAGACGATGTATTAACAGGTTTAATGAATCCCCGCTTTCATGGGTCTGTTCGACGCAGTCGTGCAGGGCAGTTGGGATATCAGATCTTATGGAAGGGGGTGAGTATTCATTTTGAAAACGTTTTGGCAAGTTACAAGGTTTCTTGATAGGGCTGATGAAGTCAAGTATAGGAGTTGTAAGAGAAAGCAGGCATATCCTAATAATCACTAGTTTACTGACCTCTATTGGGTTAGTAATGCTTTATTCAGCCAGCGCTATTTTTGCAGCTAACCGTCTTGGGCAAGGGCCATACTTCTTTTTAGCCAAACAATTCTTGTGGCTTATCATAGGTATGGGATTATTTTTTGTACTATCCAATATTGATATCACTGTTTTGAAAAAGTATTCTATTCTTCTTTTAATTATAGCTATTGTATTGCTTATATTGGTTTTCGTTCCGGGGATAGGGGCTCAAATAAAAGGGGCACGAAGGTGGATACGTGTTGGCGAGTATTCATTTCAGCCGTCAGAGTTTATGAAGATGGCTTTAGCTATCTTCGTATCTGCGTATCTGGCATCAGTTGTAGAAATAAAAGATTTAAAAAAGGGATTTTTACCGTGCTTTGGTATCATAGCTTTAGTTGCAGGACTAGTCATTATTGAACCAGATATTGGAGGTACATTCTTGATAACATTTATTTCGTGTACGTTGCTCTTTGTAGGGGGTGCCAAACCGGCTCATATACTCGTTGCATGCCTTTTGTGTGTTATTGTGGCAGGTGCAGTGGTTCTTTTGAAATATGGTTATGTGATTGATAGATTAACTGCATTTACGAATCCGGAATCTGATCAGCTTGGGACAGGTTATCAATTAAGACAGTCACTTATTGCGCTGGGATCAGGGGGTTTTGCAGGGATCGGACTGGGAAATAGCGTTCAAAAATTATTTTATTTGCCCGAGCCGCACTCAGATTTTGTAATGGCGATCCTTGGAGAAGAACTTGGTTTTCTTGGTATCATGAGTATCCTCTTGTTGCTTGGTGCATTACTTTGTACGAGCTGGAGTATTATTAGAAATACGAAGGATAAATTCTCATATTTCTTGGCCTTCGGTCTGATATTTTATATAATTCTGCAGGCTGTAATAAGTATGGCGGTCATTACAGGTTCTATGCCTACGAAAGGAATGCCAATGCCATTCCTGAGTTACGGGGGGAGTAATTTGCTTTTCTGCTGGGCAAGTTGTGGAATTTTGGCGGGCATCGCAAGACAAAACCAAGTTGCTTATGCACAACCTGCTGAGCCCAAGTCATAGTTTGGGGAGGGGGTTACTGCACTATGACTAGACCACTAAAGATAATCTATGCAGGTGGGGGAAGTGGCGGGCATCTTTTCCCGGGTATCGCATTAAATGAATATTTAGGCGGGGATTCCCTTTTTTTGTGCTCTAGCCGAAAGCTTGATAGTGAGGTGCTCACGAGATCAAGTGTAAAATTCGAGATCCTTCCAAAAGGGATTGACGGATTTCGTTATTCTCTCAAAAGAATTGCCAGTTTTAATCCTGATTTAGTAGTAGGTCTGGGGGGCCGCACAAGTTTATGTTGCTGTTTGGCGGCAAAAACCCTTGGAAGGAGGGTAATTATTCTCGAGCAGAATATTGTCCCGGGAAGAGCTAATAGGCTGCTTTCTTTCCTATGTGCAAGGATTTACTCACAGTGGTCTCAAACAAGGTTAAATTTGCCTCTTGCAAAGACAAAGTTTCTCTGCACAGGTAGTCCTTTGCGAAGTATGAAACAAATGGAGAAAGAGGAAGCAAAGGCAAGACTGGGCCTCGATTCGAGGCCCACACTGCTAGTGTTGGGAGGCAGCCAAGGTGCCCGTACCATTAATAATTATATGCTAGAAGAGGCTAGAGGTATTCAGAATAGCTTTCAGGTAATACATATAACTGGAAAATCCGAAATAAAAATAGAAGAGGTATATGAAAAATATGGTGTAAATGGACTTGTTTATGAGTTTTGCGACAAGATGGATTTGGTTTATTCCGCCGCAGATCTGGCTTTTACAAGGGCTGGAGCCATTGTAATACAGGAGCTCGCAATGTTCAAAATACCCTCGATTTTATTACCTTTTCCTTATGCTATGGATAACCACCAGTACGTAAATGCCTCGGCCTTGGCTAGAGGGGATATGGCTATTATGATTGAGGAAAAATCACTTCGTTCTGGACAATTATGGAAAATTATGTTAGAATATTTATCTGAAAAGGTAAGGTTTGAGAGAATGGGGGAACGACTACATGGCAATTTTAGGTATGATTCAACTGAACTCATTAAATCAGACCTATTCAGGAAAGGTTTTTTAAACGGATCACCACAGGTATCACTAGTCATGAAAAACAACGATTATGAGTAATTTAAAGTCAAAAATACATATGGTAGGGATCGGGGG
>SBBU01000141.1 GCA_005239585.1 Planctomycetaceae bacterium | reverse complement strand
TGCAAGCTCATTAAATCCTTCTATAGCCTTTTTAAGGTAGTTGGAATCTCTAGCAGATCCTTCTTTAATCCATTTGTTATAATATAATTCAGCTTTCAACAGCAAAAAATCCGCATTTGACGAGTCCTTTTCAATGGCTGATGATATATCCTCAAGAGCGCTGTTGATGTCTTGAAGTTTTTTTTTGGAGAGTGCCCTGAGATACAAGATGCTTGTGTCAGAGTCATCGACCTGCAGGGCTTCTGTAAAGCTGGCAGATGCATCTCTGTACTCCTTTTTTAGATAAAAAATTGTTCCAATATTTTTGTATGCGATCTTATATTTTGGATCTGATTTTATGGCAAGCCTTAGGTCCGAAATGGCATTTTCGAGGTCACCTTTTGCCTTATGGGCAGAGGCCCTATTGTTGTAGGCTGGTGCAAAGCTAGGATTTTTATTGACACACATTGTAAAGTCTTCTATTGCACGGTCAAATTGGTGTGATATCAACAGCGCATATCCACGGTTGTAATAATTTTCAACGACGTTTGGATTAATCTCGATCGCTTTGCTATAGTCTTCTACAGCCTTTCCTGTCATATTCGTTTCAAGATATACTGAGGCCCTATTTGTGTAGGCCTCGGATAGCTGTGGGGCTAATTCTATAGCTTTCGTAAAGTCGACGATTGACTCGGGATAATTTTTCAAGTGTAGGTAGCAGAGCCCTCTGTAATAGTAAGAATGGGGATCCTTTTGTGATGTCTTTATTGCCTTGTTAAGGAGTTCTAATGCCCCAGTGTAGTCTTCAGAAGAAAATTTCTCCAGACCTTTATTGTAAAAATGTTTAAATCTTTCCTTGGAAAGCAAAGGTATCATCAAAGAAATCAGTAATTAAATAGCCTGCTCTCTTGGCAGGCGGGCTAGAAAAGAAGCATAAATATACTTTGCTAATAATATGAAAGATGGGCGAAAAGTCAACGGACGACAGGTATTAAAACATATTATGCTGCATAACATGCATAGTTTCTTGACTTTTCTGGTCTGTTTTAAGATAATCTCACTCTAATTAGCTGATGGTGACAAGAGACAAGACTGGATCAGTCCTCGGTAAAATCAAAGACCTAGAGGCGGAGAATACCGAGCTTAGAAGACGTATTCACTCTATGGAGGATATCCGCGTCAGGCTCGGGGAGCTAAGTGAGAGGCTGAATGTTGTACATCGTATTTGTGAGAGATTAAATACATTCGATCTTGCCAGGATCACATCAATAGCAACAAAGGAAATCCCAGAGTTTGTTGGTGCACGGTACTGTTCGCTTTATGTCTATGATTATGCAAATAATGACCTTGTGTTGCAGGGGCATAATCATACAGAAGATATTACGAGTCGAATCCATGTTAGTTATCCACCTTCAACAATTATGGAAGTTGCATTGCAGAAAAAAGATACAGTATACGTTGTGGATATAGAAGAATTTCAGCGCGAGTACAAGATTGCCCCTCTGCAGAGGAGATTTAAATCAAAGTATAATACAAGATCATTCGTATCGTCGCCGTTGATTGTAGGTGGCGAAAAATCACGTTTCGTTGTAGGAATACTTAATTTTGCAGACAGATTCGATGGAGAACCTTTTGATGAGGCAAATGACGTTTCTACTATAAAGCAGCTGAGTCATTTCCTTGCTCTGGCTATTAAGAATTGCCGTTTGTTCAATGAAGTGCAGCAACAGGCTCGTCAGGACTCTTTAACCAGGCTATTTAACTATAGAGGCTTTCATGAGACGCTTTTGTCAGAAATACATAGATCGTTAAGATACTCTCGTCCGTTGACTCTTCTGATGTATGACATTGACAACTTTAAACAGATAAACGATAAATTCGGACACCAAGCAGGAGACCATGTTCTTTCAGAGATAGGTAAAATATTCAGGCGTCAAATAAGACGTGAGGACCTCGCGGCACGTTATGGCGGTGATGAGATTGCCCTAATATTGCCAGAGACGGAGGCTTCTGGAGCAGAGATAATATCATCCAGATTAAAAGAGATGATAACAAATAACGAGTTTGTGATTAGTGGTAATAAAACAAAAATTACAGTTTCCTGTGGAGTTGCGTTGTTTAAGCCAAACCAATCTATTAGCGACTTTATAGGCGCAGCTGATCAGGCCTTGTACGAAGCCAAGCAAAAGGGTAAGAATACCGTCGTATTCGCACAATAATTAATCATCACATTCAGGTTTGGATTTGACCGTTTTATGTGTAGCAAACGATGATACATGTGTTGCTTGTTGACTTGATATCAAAATTTCCCATGTGTGCTGGTATCAGAAAAGTCTGACCTAGTCCGAACGGCTCTTTGTTCTTCTTATCTGGACCGTATAAGAAAACCCCTTTCCCATTTACTACTGATAAGATCTTGAACCTGCTATGGTCGTGATGTTCAGAGCATCTTGCACCGCTTCCAAGTTCTATAGATTCCATTGTAAATTTCTCGCATTTTATCAGAAGCTTTCGTTTGTAAGCATATCCCAACATTCGTTGTGCTTTGACCCTGCTAACACCCATTGTTTGAAAATCTATAACACCTAATGCGCGATCTACATGCAATTTTCTGGGCTTGTTATCAAAATCTAATCTTCCCCAGTCGCTTAGTCTGTAAGTAATATCAGACGCCTGTTGCACCTCGAAGATAAGGATTCCACCATATGCGCTGTGAACTGTGCCTGGTGGTATGAATATTGTGTCTTTCTCTTTAATTTTCATTATGTTTAGGACATTAGAGTTTAGTTCTCCCTTTGATAGACATGTCCTCAGCTCCTGTTCAGATGTGCCTGGTAGAACTCCTCTAATAACCCTGGCGTCATCTGATGTGTGTACTATATACCAAGCCTCCATTTTGCCTAGCATTCTCTCGTATTTTTGTGCAAACTCATCACTCGGATGAACTTGTAATGAGAGTTTCTCTTCTGCCCAGAGGTACTTGATTATGAGGGGAAATCTGTCGTATTTCACATAGATGTCATCTCCGAGAATCTCTCGTGTGTATTTTTTCAACAAGTAGCTTAAAGTTTTACCTTTGAAACTGCCGGTCTTTACAACTGATGATGTTCGATCGATATC
>SBBU01000230.1 GCA_005239585.1 Planctomycetaceae bacterium | reverse complement strand
GGGCTAGGGTGTTTCCGCCCGCCTCTGCGGGGTGGAGTTCTTCCAGAAGGCGAGTTTCCTCTGCACGGATCCCTCACGAAGAAAGTTATCCGGGAAGGCTTCACTTTCAATCGCTGAATTGGTATAAACTAAATCAGTATGGGAGAACCATTTAAGGTCAAGGTAAAGGTTGCAGCGCCCACCAAAGATACACAGGTGCCAAATTTTGAAGAGATTGAACTACTTGTTGATAGTGGCGCAACATACACATCTCTTCCAACCGAGATGCTAAATAGATTGGGAATACCTGTCTTTGGAAAAATAAAGTTAACAATAGCCAACGGCCAGACTATGGAGAGAGATTATGGAATGTCCTTTATCCAGGTAGAAGGCCGATGGTGCGCGAGTAACATCGTGTTTTCCCATGATGCCGATATTCCCGTTTTGGGCATGAATACACTGGATGAGGCAGGCATGGCTATTGATCCCATAAAAAAGAGACTGGTTCCAGTGCAAGCACTCCAAGTAACTCGTATATTAAAATAAGGGTCTCAGTTTTGTCCCTTTTAACAAAAGTAGGATAATTGTATGAGAAAGATCATGTCCCTACTGATAGCATGTGTTTGTTTTTGCATGAATGTCGCAGCGCAAGAGCAGCCCGACAAGGACCGCCAGGCCAAGATCGCCAAGGCATTGAAAGACCTCAGAGACAAGGACGCGATTGTGAGAGGTTTTGCCGCCATGACTTTGGCTGAGATGGAGGCGAAGCAGTACGCCAAGGAGGTGGTCCAGCTGCTAAATGATAAGGACGCGTTGGTGAAAAAGTGGGCCGCAATCGCCTTAGGGTCGATGCACGCTAATGAGTATGCTAGGGATGTGGTGAAGTTGCTAAAGGACAAGGAAGCAGGGGTGCGAGAATCTGCCGCGGAGGCGTTAGGAGAGATGAAGGCCAAGGAGTATGCCAAGGACGTAGCGGCGTTGTTGAAGGATATGAGTATGCTGGTGAGAATATCTTCCGTCGAGGCGTTAGGGCGAATGAACGCCAAGGAGTTTGCAAACGACATCGCGTCGCTCTTGAGTGATACGGAAACGGGCGACGTTTACGACGAGCAAAAGAAAGCTTTCATGCAAAAGACTGTCGGCACCGTCGCCAAACAGGTCTTGAAAGACTGGGGAATCGATCCTGATAAGCTCAGGCAAAATGAAAAAGAAGAAAAGAAATAGCTCAAATTTTTTCAGCAATAGCCTTCAGAATTGCCCTTGTGTGATATTCAATCTTTTTTCTGAGTTCAGGGTCCTTTAGCGCCTCCTCTACCCAACGGACAATAAGTGAGTAGCTTTCATCTCTAAAAGCTGCAAGGGCAGTGGCAGTCAGCATTTCTTGACCAAGAGACAGATTCTGTTTACCGTTTTTCCTAGCCCTTTTCTTCATAAATGCATTATATATGGTGAGGCTGTATGAAGCAATCAACTTTTCGTCATATGAGACCTTTTTCTTTATTTCCCTATTTCACCGCCATTCTAGTGTCCCCCGATTTCGGAATGTCTGCTCTCTCATACGCTTAGACATAGAGTAAGGATGTAATGTTGCAGTCTAGAGTGGTCGTTACGGCTATAGCGATGTGGCTGAGCCAGTAGAGTTCGGATAAAACGCACATGTATGTTGAGGCGGAGCCACAGAGGAAGGAACAGGTGCTATCAAAGCACAACTGCCACGATCTAAATACTTACGATGACCCTAGGAAATCAAATCTGTCTCAGAGCGACTTTACAAGCCTAACTGCTCCCTGATCCATCATCACATCCGAGCGAGTGCGCATAGCAGAAGGCGTCATGAGCCACTCACCACACCCTTGCCATGGCCAAGCTTGGGCTGAGCCCCCACGATATACATGATGATAACTCCCTAACCATGCAAAACCATCCGTAGGTGCGCCCTTGTAGTTGTCGTGCCAAGAGTCTTCACAAAACTCTCCTACCTGCAGACCTGCAAGCCCGAATCGGTTGGATGCCTCGTTTATGGTCGCCTCGTCGTCGAACCTGGCCAAGCAGACCGTCTTTTCAAGGTCACCGGAAGGCAAACTATCGCCGAACCAGAAGAGACTGGTGCTGCCAGCCCGACAGACGTATTCCCACTCAGATTCAGAGAGCAGGCGCATGTCGAGGTCACGTGCGATTCGCTCCGCGTCATCAAAGCCCAACAGAATAGGAACCTCATCAACGATTCTATCAGGATCGGACGCCTCGATCCGTTCCGCTGCCTCATCCACAACAAAGAATCTGTTCGCCTGTGAAAAAGTCAAGGGATAACGGGCGCACAACATTGGCCCTATCGTGACATAGTGAGGAGGTCTCATGCTGTCGAGATTGAGGCGTAACTGATCTATGTCGCGGTTTTCATCCAAACGTTGAAGGGTTCGAAACTCTGGTTCCGAGAGCCCCATCAGGTACTTGCCACGGGAATAAGGTTGAACGGGATTCCAGTCTGCTTGTGCAGGAAGGTGTCGATCAAGAGTGGTAGGGCCCTGTCATAAGATCGGCGATGGACATAGTCAAAGTCAGAACCCAGGCCGGAAAGGATCAGTCGTACTATTTCGTCGCGCCTAGTTTCCGACGTTTTTTCCCACAGGGTCAGGTCAAGCAATTCTTGAAACTTCAATGCTGGCACTCTTGGCCCAATTCTACTCATACGACATTGCCTTGCAAGCAACTCCATTGGTCAAGTTACAAGGCATGAGAATGGGCTCTCTCGATTTCCTCTACCAGATCCCGTCTACCCTGCATAGGTGGGGCTTCACTTGGGGTTTTGGTCTGATGCGATTGTTAGATATACTCTATCCCTTCATTCCGGAAAGAGCGATGCCGCGGATGAAAAAGCGGTGGGTGAAGATGAATATTATTACCACTGGCAGGAGGGTGAGCAACGAGGCGGCCATAAAGGCTGGCCAGTCGATAACTGCCGGGTTGTAGAATAGCGAGAGACCCACCTCTAATGTGCGCATCTCAAGAGATGAGGTTATCAGGAATGGCCAGAGAAATTCTGTCCAGTTGGCGACAAACGTGAGTACGGCAAGCGTTATCAGACCCGGTTTTGCTAATGGCAGCACTACTCGCGTAAAGACTGTAATATCAGAGGCCCCATCGACGCGTGCCGCATCCTCAATATCCTTCGGCAGGGTCTGGAAGAATTGTCTCAACATAAATACACCATAGGCGCTCGATAGGCTCGGCACAATAAGACCATAAAACTTGTCGGCCCACCCCCATGATGTAACCATACTAAAAACCGGGATGATTGTTACAATGCCGGGGACCATCATTGATGCGAGAAAGAGCCAGAATATAGTCCGTCGTCCCGGAAATTCGAGACGTGCAAATGCATAACCGGCCATTGCGCAACAAACAAGGACACCACACGTTGCGGATACGGAGACGATCAAGGTATTTCTGAGAAATGTCATAAATTTGTATGGAGTTTTATCATTCCACCCCCAACCAAAGATCATCATGAAGATTGGGATGCCTATGATGATAATCAAACCAAGCATCGAGAGACCGAAAATCCAGTATGCCACACGCTTTTTTTCACGACCTCCAGCGCCGAACAAAAAGATCCATAGAGAGCATAATCCAACGGCCACACATACTGCTACGGCAGATAAAATTATCGGGTTGCCCAGGAAACTCCAAAGCAAATAGTCTTTTGTCAGGCGCTCATAGCTGTCCAATGTGGGTTTCTCTGGAATAAGCTGGGGAGGATATCTAAAGACGTCATGCTTGAATTTGAATGACGTTGATATCATCCATATGAAAGGTATGAACATCAAAACAGCAATGAATGACATCAATGAAATCAGGAGAATTTTCTTGAAGAGACGAGGCCTCATTATGCCAACTCCCCATATAGATCGCGATACTGGCGGCTCATTAATTTAACCTGGATTACTGTTATTACCAGTATGACAGCGAAGAGTATAAATGCCTGGGCAGAGGCGTATCCCATCGTGTAATCCTCAAAGGCATCTTTGTATATGTGATATCCAACAACATCCGTGCTCTCTAATGGGCCTCCCTGTGTCAACATGTAAACTACAGTAAAGACCTGAAATGAGCTTATTACCGAGGTTATTATGAGAAAATAGAGTGTAGGGCGAAGCATTGGCAGTGTGATCCTCCAGAATCTTTTCCATCGACTTGCCCCATCTACCTCAGCAGCTTCATAAAGGTGTTGAGGAATTCCCTGCAGGCCGGCTAGGAAAATGATGATCTGATAGCCGAGTCCTTTCCATGTTGTCACGATCACTATTGCCAACATGGCGCCCACTGTGCTTTGGAGCCAGTTTATCTTCTGAATCCCGAAAAAAGAGAGAAAATAATTCAATAGTCCGAACTCAAGATGAAACGTCCATTGCCATGCAATGCTAATGGCGACAGTAGATACGACGACTGGCAAAAAGTATATAGTTCGGAAAAAATTTGTCCCGCGAATCCTCGTATTTAAAAGAGATGCTATCGCAAGCGAGAGTATGATGCCGATCGGAACAGTCAGAGCCACAAAAACTGCCGTGTTTTTCAATGCATTCCAAAAGACCGGATCGTTTGAGAATATATTGGTGTAATTTGTGAATCCGACAAATTCTCGCCCGGGTATAAAGAGATGCCACTTGTGCAGGCTGATATAAAACGCAAATAGAATAGGAATCAAGGCAAAAACCAGGAGATGTATCAAAGCAGGGGCGATAAAGAAATAGGCCAGTATTTTTTGCTTCATCTATTCGCAGGAACCTTGGTTTGTAGCCTTGGTTTGACCTCTTTAACTGGTGTAGGGCACTCGATGCCTACCTTAAATCCCCATTCGCCAGAGTATTGTGAAATTTTCATTAGAAGCAGATTGTTCCCCCGCTTTAGGATTCCTTTAACTATGTCTGGGTCATGGCTAACCACCCGCCCGATATTATGAGAATGGATTTTCTTTCCATTGATCCATGTCTCTACACCATCATCCGAATTTATCTTAAATGTGGCCTGCTGTTCGCATGGAGAATCGATCCATGTAACGGCATAAGCGATTTTATATTCAGCATCGTAGTATTTTCTCAGATTAACGAGATAAAGTTCATTGCACTCGGCTTGGCGCCACGAAAGTTTGGTATTATTCGGTCCTTTGTATATTGAAGACAAGTTTAACTCTTCCTTTTCGGGGGGATGTTTCTGTACTGAGATGTCCTTGGAAGGATCAAAAACAAATGGTCCTACTATGTGCCAGCCTCGACAATAACTCTCTTTTCTTGCAAAGATCTTAGTTAGTCTGATCGGATTATTCTTGACTTTAAAATCTACTTGAATGGTTCTGCAAGAGTTTTTTCCAAGCAACGGGTCGCTTAATGGATGTTTGGGAGAAGGTAAGGCAAAACCTCCCGAGGACTTTATCCCGAGTTCAGTGGAGAGCTGGATCTTCTCATCCTCTCCGTATTTATCTACAATGCTGAGGTTTATTTTGTTTTTATCAATCAGGTTGGAAGAATTGTATAAAAATACTTTCCCAGTCTTTTTAAAACTATAAATTCCTTTATCGTGCAGGGCGATGGTTGCCATTGCCAGCAGGGTCTCGATTTCTCTAGGATTTTTGGTTGTTTTAGCGCATTTGATCAGCAGATTTTCAAATTTGTCTCTCTCGAGTTCTTTACCCAGTATCCCCTCTATCCTACGGGAGAGGGCCTTGCTTTGAAGGAGATTATTCTCTGCCTCCTGAGCTGTAATTTTTACGCTTGTTTTTTTGGTGGTGGGGGTCTCGGCAATGCAAATCTTGTTAGTGAAGCTCTTGCTGTCATATTCAATCTCTGCGCGCCTGCCATTTACACTCGCACTTGTAGCCTTGCTTGTGCATGGCAGTTCAATGATGTAGGACCTAGATTTCAACAGACCTTTGTAACTCCCCTTTGTTGGTTCGATTGTTACAGTAATGTTCTTTTCCTTGCGATGGTAACTGAGCTCAGTAGTTGCATATTCCCCCTTGGTGTATCCTTGTGTTATTCCGTCGTCTTCATAAAGCGAACAAGTTTGCCTCTTGCCATTCTCTCCCGGATAGCATCTTACAATCAGTTTCTTTAGCGGTTCCGTTGTCATGCGAGGAGTATATGGCTGCATTGGTATTGGGACCCCTCCTCTTGCGAATAGCGGAAATTCGTTAATGTCAGCGGTCACAACCTCCTCGGTATTTCCCGTATATCTTTCCCCTGTAAACCAGTTGTACCAGAGACCCTTTGGGAACCAGATTATCTGGTATGAAACTCTGCCGGGTCCTGCCCCGGGCGAGACAATAGGTGCAGCGAGAAGGGCATCACCAAAGAGATATTGCTGCGGGTTGTTGTAGGCCCTTTCATCTTCAGGATGTTCAATGTACATCGGACGGTTCAGTGGGATTGATTCGGCATATGACTGCCGGACACTAGAATAAATGTAAGGGAAGAGGTTTGAACGGGTGTGAAAGGCAATCCTCGTCGATTTTTCTGCCTGATCGCTATATGTCCATGGCCTTCTATCAAGTTCTTTATGTCGTGTTGAGTGGAGTCGGAGTGCCGCAGTTGTCGCGCCGAACTGCACCCAGCGGATAAATGATTCCTCATTTCGGGGACCAACATGACCTCCGATGTCATGAGACCAGAAAAAGCAACCTACATTTGCTGCAGTCGAGTTGAAGAGCACTTCAAATGCAAGCATAGGCCAGTCGGTGTGTGCATCGCCAGAAAAGTGAATTGGATTGCGGTGATCACCCCAGCCGCCCCATCTGCTGAAGGATAGACCTCTCTGGTTCTTTCGGGAGGTGTGCTTGTAGTAGCAGTGATTGGCCCACCGCAGTGTGGATAGATCAGGAATATTGACTGAAAATTGATTTGGGCTGATGTCGAGCCACCAAAAATCGACGCCATCACTTTCCATTGGTGCGTGAATATGCTTAAAGACTGCATCAAGCCACTTTTTATTGGATGCATCGAATGGTATCGTCTCGCGCTTCGATGCGTCCTTGCCCAGCTCCTTCATGAATTTTTCGTATTGGTCTTCATGGGGACCTACTCCGTCGCTGGAATGTAAATTAAGAGTTACAAAGATGTTCTGTTTGTGAAGCCACTGAAGCAGCTCTTCAGCGTCAGGTAAGAGCTCTCTGTTCCATGACCAACCAGTCCACCCATCCTTGTGCCAGTCCATGTCGAGGACCATGACATCGATCGGAAAATCATGTTGTTGATACTCCTTTACAATCTGGCGGTAATCTTTTGAGCTGTATGGCCAGTATCGTGAGTACCATGATCCGAGCGAATATTTACGCGGCATTGGAATAACGCCGCCTACTTTTGTGAGTGCCTTGAGCGCTGCTTTGTAATCTGAACCGTAGCCAAAGAGATACCAATCTGTTGCATTTCCCTCTGGCCGGCTAGCCGCCCAATCTTTTTCAAGTATGTGTGTCTTTGAGTCATCGAGTAAATACCAGCCATCGCGTGCGATAATGCCTTCACCCACATCTAGCGGGCCTAGTACGCCGTCAAGAGAAGGGACTGTTCCCCCAAGATTCTCAAGATTTATCTTGCCGGGGAACCACACGATAGTCTCATTTTCTTTCTTGATGTAGGCTTGGATATTATTTTTATGAAACGGTCTGCCGTCAGGTCTGTAAACGAGTTTGATTTTTCCAGTATCAATGATGAGTTTGTCCTTCTTCAGAGTGGCTGTGATGCCCTTTGTGTACGGCTTGCGGCATACTCCAAAAAGCGATTTTTCATCGACGAATCTTTTATTTTCAGAGTATTCAATTCGAATGCACTCGGGTGCAAGGACAATAAAACGCGCCTTGTCTAAAATTATTGGTGACTTCATCTGTTGGAGGATTTTGCATCTATCCTGCGCGCTGCCATGGCAAAGGCCTCCTGAACCGTTGATTTCCCCAGGAGTACCTCTTCAAGCGCTTTTTTTGTTAATCGTTCGAATACAGTCCAGTTAGTCAGATGTACAAATTCAGGTATTTTCATGAAATTTGTCTGCTCCAGAAAAATAGGCTCCCAGGGGTGTTTGGATGCCCATTCTTGCGCGATTGATTTACGCGGCATAATTGCAATGTGGCATGCAGCGCGACGCCTTATGCACCTCTCATTGGTTATCCATTTGAGCAGAGAAAATGCCTCTTTCTTGTTACGGCTCTGATTGGAGATTGCCCACGCCGCTATCCCGAGTATATTTGCCTGCTTTCCGCGGGTGGTAGGGAGGCTTGTTACTCCCATCGTTTCCAGACTAAACTCCTTTGCCTTTGACTGTAGAAAGAGGGATATTTGCCAGTGTCCGCTGACCATCATACCGATTCTTCCAGTCTCAAAGAGCGATTGTCCCATTGCCTGTTCCTGAAGAGTGGTGGGGCTTACTTTATGGACTCGCTGCAGATCGGTGTATAGCCTTAGGGCCTGCAAAGTCTCCGGGGAGTCCAGATACCCTGTACACTTGGATCCATCTGGCGCGTTGCATAGTCCGCCATTTATCGTGACAAGAGGCGCCCAGAATATCGGATGATACTGGATCAGGAAGCCAAATTGATCCGTCTCACCATCATTATTGAGATCCCTCGTAAGTTTTTTTGCTGTATCAAGGAATTGATCCCATGTCCACCCGCCAGCGGGAGGGTATGGCACATTTGAGCTGTCAAAGACGCGTTTGTTGTAGTACATAACTAATGGCGTGAAATCTTTTGGCAGGGCATATAATTTTCCGCGGTATTTATATGCCTCTATAGTTAGAGGGAAGAAATCATCCAGGTTGACGCGATCTGCCTCCTTGTCTGACTCGATAAATGGAAGAAGGTCTAAAATAAATCCATCATCTGCATATTGGCGCAAGGTGTTTGGGCCAAACATAAATATGTCTGGCATCTTGCCAATGGCGGCAGAGGCAGCAATCTTTGCATCTATATTGCCTGTTAATTGCTCCAGCTTAACCTCAATATTTGGATGTTGTTCCATGAACTCTTTTAAATTTACGACATCAACTGCATCGATTTCCTGTTCCTTGGGTCCCCACATCGCCACTTTGAGGACTAGCTTGTCCGAGTGTTCAACGCGAATATTGTCATGAATGAAAAAACCGAGAAGGATAAATAGCGGTGCCAATACAATCATTATAATGATGTTGTATTTCATCCAGTTTTTTTCAGAATATCCTATCTTCTGATTAGTTTTCCCGATGACGCCTCAAAAAAGTAGATCTGTGTTTCATTAAGGTACAAGGTAATGCGAGAACCGACTGAGATATCTCGGTCAGAGCGAAGCGTTGCCGCAAATCTTTCCTTCCCGGATGTTAGGTGTACGATTTTTTCCTTGCCGAGCGTCTCGATGAGCTCTATAGTCCCTTCAATTTTGATGGTATTCTGTTGATCCGAAAATGCCTCAGGGCGTATGCCTACGAGTATATCCTGCTGACTGGCAGGGAAATTATTTGCAGCAATCGATGCATTGTTTTCGCCGACGGTAAATTGAACTCTGCCGTTTGATAGGGTCAATTTTGACTCGATGAGGTTCATGGAAGGTGTCCCTATGAAACGTGCTACGAAAGTATTTGCAGGCTGGTGATATACCTGTTCAGGTGGACCGATTTGTTGAACGACTCCATCCTTCATCACAACAATTCTCTGTCCCAGTGTCATGGCCTCAATCTGGTCGTGAGTGACATAAATCGTTGTGATTTTTAGATCTCGGTGCAGTCTCAGCAACTCGGCCCTCATTTCAACTCGAAGTTCAGCGTCGATATTGGATAGTGGCTCATCGAGTAAAAAAAGTCTTGGCTGGCGTATCAGGGCGCGTCCTAATGCGACACGCTGCTTTTGTCCGCCTGAGAGCTGTCTTGGATAGCGTTCCAATAGGTGGCCGATCTGAAGTGCATCAGCGGTTTTTTTAACACGCGTATTGATCTCATCTCTTGGTACTCTTCTCATCTCGAGTCCAAAGGCCAGGTTTTCGCGCACCTTCATGTGTGGATAGAGCGCATAGTCCTGAAAAACCATGGCAACATTGCGTTCTCTGGCAGGTGTTCCTGTCACATCGGAATTTTCGAGGGCAATTTGCCCGGTGGTAGGGAATTCTAATCCGGCTATTATTCTAAGCAGTGTGCTCTTGCCGCAGCCAGATGGTCCAACCAGGACAATGAATTCACCCTTGGCTATATCAAAGTTGAAATTTTCAACTGCCCGTACAGTTCCGAATGTCTTACTGATCCCTTTTAAACTTAAATAAGAATCGCCCATGTTCCTCTCCAAAAATATCAGCACTATTTTAACAGCAAGGTCTATCAAGTAAAGTCTCTGCTTGGTTATAATTTTGTGTTTGTTTGCTTTTGTGGTCTGGGTTTCCATGTTATTGCAAAGTCAATATGTTAAACATTTGCAATTTTAAAATGTTAATCTAGTGTTCGACACAGCAGGCTTGCTCCGAAATCTAAAGCGTTTCCAAG
>SBBU01000234.1 GCA_005239585.1 Planctomycetaceae bacterium | reverse complement strand
TATCCCGTGCCAAGCGCTCCGGCGGTGAACCACTTGCAGCTCTTGCAGCCTTGACGTTCCGTCAGTCTTTTGCTGCATGCGAATTGGTAGTCTGCAATGACGACGTGTTCTATTTTTCAAAAGAGATATCAAGCGGAAGTTTCATACAAACAGTGGATGTCATTTATCCTGCGGCTCCGATCTTGCTCGCTTTCAATCCAGACCTTTTACGTTACCAACTCGAGCCAATATTCGAGGCAATGCGCTTTTGGCACGAGCCGTTTGCCATGCACGATCTGGGCAGATATCCAAATTCTACTGGACAGACATATCCATTTGCCATGATGGTAGAAGAGACTGCAAATATGATTTTGCTTTCAGCCAGTCTGAAGAAACATGATCCATCGTTCTGGGAAAAACATCAATCACAGCTAAAAGCATGGGCCAAATATCTTGTGGATGCCGGTTTTCATCTTGAACATCAACTCTGTACCGATGATTTCGCAGGACCTCTGGCCAAAAATGCCAATCTGTGCATCAAATCAATCCTCGCACTCGCAACACTCCCAGAGTTCCGTGAGGAAGCAGTAAAGAGAATGAAACGCTGGCTCACTGAAACCGATGTCGAAGATCACACTTCGATGATCTTAGGTGACAAGAACACTTGGAGCCTGAAATATAATTTCTTCTTCGATAAACTGCTCAATTTACAGATTATTCCACAAGCAACAATAAATCGGGAGATTGATTACTACCAATCTCAAGCCAACAAATATGGTACACCGCTAAACAATAGAAAGGCCTTTACAAAAGCAGATTGGTTGTTGTGGATCGCAGCCATAGCATCAAAGACCAAAAGAGAGGCAATCATAGCTAATGTTGTCAAATTCTATAATGAAACTCCTGATCGCATCCCAGCAACAGACTGGTATGAGACCGACTCTGGCAAGGCAAGCAAAACCCCATGGGGAGGCTTTGTGGCACGACCTGTAATGGGTGCGGCATTTGCACCCATTCTTATTGACGATCAGCAAGAGCCTGTGAGATAATCACTCTTCGAGTAGACAGACAGAAATCAAACTGCTCTGTAAGAACAGTTTTAACCTCGATCAACCCGCAGAAAACCAGATTTTATTCCAGCAGGGTTTTTATCTGTCTTTCCAGTGTTGTCTTTGGAACAGCCCCGGGGATACGTGCTATCTCTCTTCCATTCTTGAAAAGCAGTGTTGTAGGAACTGCCATTATACTAAAGTTAACAGCAGTTTCATTAGCGGCATCCACGTCAACTTTGAACACCTTTATTTTCTCTTTGTAGGTGTTCGCCATCTCTTCTATCACCGGTGAGTACATCTTACACGGCCCGCACCACGTAGCATAGAAATCGACAACGACTGGTACATTCGACTCCAGTACTTCTTGCCTGAAAATCGTATCATTTAATTCAGCTACCATATCCTACAAGTTTAATCTTCCCATCAGTTTAATCAAGACTTGTTAATACTTGCTTTTTTGATCATTGACTTGTGTTAGCACCTTTTGCAGCATCTCAATGAAACTCTGTTTTTCCAATAGGCTTCCTTCAATCCTATGCAGCTCGTTGCCGTCGGGAGAAAGAATTATATAGAGAGGCAGGCCTGCAGATTTAAAGTATCCAACCTTCAGTTTTGTTGCACACGAGCCCAAGGGATCAGGTTTGTCTGTCCAGAGCTTTATGAAAACAAACTTTGACATTACCTCTTTGACATCTGGCTTTTCAAGCACCACGTGCTCATTCACTCTGCAATTGGTTCAGCTAAATCCGGTAAATTCTATAAAGATCGGTTTTTTTTGTACCCGTGCAGTCTCACAATGTCTATTGAAATATAAATATTTCCAAAACTCATACTCATTTAATGTCCGCGGATTTGGGGTACGCTTTTCCTTCTCAAATGCCTGATAGAATTCATCTATTTCCTTTGAAACTGGATCTTTTAGCCTTACTGGGAGCAAAAACTCTAGACCCTCAAGAGTATGACCGCTCAATCCAAGCACAGGACCGATTGAAAGAACTAGAAAGCAAAGCGCAAAAAGAACTCGAACTGGCCCTATCTTGAGACCACCCTGCCCTCTGATTAAATTCCAGAGACCAAAGAGATAAAGTGATATCAGAATGAGGATCCCTAACCACAGGATTAAAACCATCTCTCTTGTAAGATATCCCCATCCAAAACTAAAATCTGCCTTTGCTAGATAATATACACAAAGCGCAAGTTCAATGTATGCCACTACAACTTTCACCACATTCATCCACTCACCGCTTTTAGGTATCTTTTTCAAAAGCCCAGGGAACAAACCTAGTACAAGAAACGGCGCAGCAATCGAGGCTGAGAAAATCACCATACCGTAAACAGACCACATGTAGTTACCAGCTGCTGCTTCAGACAATAGCGCTGCTGCAATGGGAACAACACATGTAAATGCCACTAAACTAAAGACAAGCCCAAGCGCAAACGCACCAATATATCCTTCCTTGTGCGCAGAACTTGTGCGATTCATGATAAATGAAGGCAACTGGAGTGGTAATAGCCCGAATAGCGCAAGTGCTAAATAAAAGAAAAGCAGAGTCAGTGTCAGATTAACCCATGGATTTGCTGCAAATTGATTTGCGCCTGCTCTACCTATCACGATAGAGAGAATAAAACCAAGGCAGGTAAATGATACAATGATTCCCAGCCCATACATTAAAGCAAGACCAAAGGTCTTCACCCTTCTACCTTGACCCTGCTTCATGAAAAACATGATCACCAGAGGCAGTAACGGATAACTGCATGGCATCACAAGTGCAGCCAGTCCTCCACCTATGCATTTTAAAGTAAAAGCTAAAAACCCACCTGACAAAAGATCATCCTTTGGATATGCCTCACTTGTTGCTTTTTCCGGTATATCAAATTCAAACGTCGCCTTTTTATCCGGTATGCACCCTTTCTCTTTGTGACAGATCTGATAAGTAATCACACCTTTTACTTTCTTAATGTCTGGTTTGTAACGAATTGGAATTGTCCATATCACGCGACCATCAAGATAGTCATATTCTAGATCTTCTATCTTGGCAATTTTTGGTTCTGGCTCCTCTATCTCGCCATAAATAACTGCACCTTCAAATGAAAAGACTGTTTGTGCCTCCTTCCCTAACTTTGGTACCCTGCTCGCAGGTGATATATACCATGCCTTTGGGATCTCGATTTCTATTGTTACCGAACTTGCATCTGGTTTGACACTCAAAATCTTGATCTCTTGCTGCTTTTCCTCAAGTGTCCCCAGGATTAAGAGGAGCAAAAGGTTCATCTATACTCAAAACGGTTTGCAACTTTATAATATTTCATTGACTCGGGGATATTATATCGCCGATTATATGAACATCAATAAAGCTGCTTTTGACATCACACTCTCAATTGATATACTGAAGAGGCCATGGGAGAGGAAATCGACTTCACAGACAAATTGTTTGATCAGATCCGCCATGAACTATACAGCGCAGTAGTAGGTGACATACTGGATGATCTAGGCTTCAGGCACCAATTTCTTCCCAAAGAAATTCAGCCGCTTGATCCATCATTCGTCATAGCAGGAAGGGCAATGCCCGTCCTCATAGCCAATGTCTCAGACACGAAAAACCCTAGCAACCCATTTGGGCGCCTTACAGAGGCATTGGATCAGCTTCAGCAAGATGAGATATGGATCAGCACTGGCAGCAATGGCGAATACGCACTGTGGGGCGAACTTTTAAGCACCACTGCACGAAAACGAGGCGCGACCGGCGCCGTTATAGATGGTCCACTTCGTGATAGTCGCGGAATTATCCGCATGGGATTTCCTGCATTTTGTCGTGGACGTTATGCGCAGGACATGAGACTCCGCGGTGAGGTAGCCGAATATAGAATTCCCTTAAAGATAGGGCAGGTGACAATTCAACCGGGAATGCTCATAGTTGGTGACATTGATGGCGTCGTAGCTGTGCCTAAAGAGGCAGAGAAGGAGTCACTGACCAAAGCCTTCGAAAAGGCACGCGGCGAAAAAGTGGTCAAAAGAGCCCTCGAAGAAGGGATGAGCTCAACCGAAGCATTCAAAAAATATGGAATTTTATAGTGAACCCCGCACCCCACCCTTCCAATGGGGGCTTTCTGGGGAAAACTTGGTCTGCACCACTTCATCCTCGCCCCAGAGGGGCGAAGCTCGCCCAAAGGGCGGCCCGTCCTTCCAGACGGGGCTTTTTGTGGTGCGGGGTAAATGTTTTACAAGGAGTTGTAAATGAAAATAACTGATATGAAGGTCTTTCCAGTGGCAGGAAAATTCTACAACTGGACTGTTGTGAAGATTACCACAGACGAAGGAATCGTCGGATTCGGCGAATCAACCAACTGGATCGGAAGCTGGATGGTCGTTCACGCTGTAGAAGAAATGCGCCCCTACCTTATAGGTCAGGATCCAATGAAGATTGATTCCATCTGGCTGCAGCTTTACAAGAATTTTTCTTATCTAGGCATTGCCGGCGTTGTAATCAGCGCCCTTAGCGGGGTAGACATTGCCCTGTGGGATATCAAGGGAAAGAAGCTAGGAGCACCGATCTATGAACTGTTGGGTGGAAAGTATCGCGACACCATCCCACTCTATGCAAACGGTTGGTTTCTGGGCAAGGAGCTCACCCCTGATTCCTATGCCAAAGAGGCACAAAAAGTTGTGGCCAAAGGATTCACGGCTATGAAGTGCGACCCGTTCCGTATGAAATATCTGGGAGGTGTGCATGACCCGGCTAATCTTGGTGTCTCACGTGAAGAGGAAGAGAACGGAATTGCCGTTATGCACGCCATACGCGAGACTGTAGGACCAAAGGTTGAAATCGCCGTTGATGCACATGGAAGATTCAGCGTCGCCACTGCTATCCGACTCGGACGCCTTTTGGAACCATTTGACCTGATGTGGTTTGAGGAACCCGTACCGCCTGAAAACATGGACGCCCTTTCGATGGTTCGTGAAAAAATAAACGTCCCAATATGCGTGGGAGAACGACTATGCACCCGCCATGGATTTAGACAGGTCCTCGAGCGAAAACTCGCCGATCACATCATGCCAGACGTCACACGAACAGGCGGCATTTCAGAGCTTAGAAAGATTGCAGCCATGGCAGAGCCATACTACATACCAGTCTCACCACACAACCCGAACGGGCCCTTATCAACTCTAGCCAGTCTGCAGGTTCTAGCCGCAACACCAAATATTCACAGGTTGGAGTTATGGATTGACGATGTCCCGTGGCTGAATGAGCTGATGTCAGAGCCATTCAAAATAGAAAATGGAAGCATGGTTGTTCCAAACAAGCCCGGTTTGGGCGCCGAGTTCAACGAGAAGGTTTTACTTGCACATCCAGCGAGAACAGAGCAAGCACCCGGGATCTATATCTAAATGACTCTTTCTTGGCTCGATATTGGGATACTTGCCGCTTACTTTATTGTAGTACTACGGGTCGGCTTTTACTTCTTACAAAAGAATAATTAGCTAAAATATGCTATTACCAAAAGAAAGTGTTGCACTGGTCACAGGTGCTGAGCAAGGGATAGGACGCGCCCTTGCTATAGGACTAGCACGCGCTGGCGCAAATGTTGTGGTTAATTATCTTGAAGATTTGACCAAGGCCACAGCGGTCTGCAATGAGATTGAATCACATGGTTGTTCCAGTATGGCAATCCGAGCAGATGTATCACAGCCAAAAGCAGTTCATTCGATGTTTCAAATGATCAAAAAAAGATTTGGTCGCATTGATATGCTCGTCAACAACGCAGGTATACATTTGTATCGTCCATTTACAGAAATGACAGAAAAAGAATGGGACCGCCAAATCGCTGTCGACCTCAAGGGTGCATATCTATGCGCCCGTAAAGCGGCTGAAATAATGATAAAGCAAAAATCGGGTCGAATCATTAATATAACATCAAACGCCAGCCTCTTGGCATATAGATGGTCTGCAGCATACAATTCAGCCAAAGGAGGATTATTACTCTTCACGCGACAATTGGCACTGGAGCTGGGACCACATAATATTACAGTCAACGCTGTTTCGCCCGGAGCCACCATAACACCGCACAATATGTTCATACTGAAAAACAAAAAGGCGCGAGAGGGATGGAATCGAATAATACCACTAGGAAGATGGGCAAAACCTGAAGAGATAGCTGGAGCAGTTGTATTTCTTTGCTCTAAAGAGGCATCTTACATCACTGGTCAACAAATTGCAGTTGACGGCGGCGTTGGGATCTGTCATCCATGGCCTGATGTACAACCAAAACAGAAAAAATGACAAAATTGTTTGAAAATGTCTATCTAATTCCGTGCGCTGTTGGTGATCGACCTCTGAATTTACCTTTACTAATTGGAAAAGAAAAGTGCCTGCTATTTGACACAGGCTGTTCTAATCATGTGGAAGAATCAATTCTGCCATACCTAAAGGACATCAAAATACCCCTTGAAAGAATCACATATGCGATCAACAGCCACTGCGATGTAGATCACATGGGTGGGAATCGAGGTCTCAAGCAAAGACATCCAAAGGTGACGCTCATTTGCGGGACGGCAGATCAAGAATTGGTAGAGGATTCAAATATCCTCTGTCAAAAGCGATACTTTTGTTACGAGGAACTGCACGGGATAGCGTATGACCAGCACACAAAACATTGGGTACTACAACTAGGAGGAGGTGCCCAGCAAGTAGATATGACATTTAGCGGGGGCGAGGTAATCCGACTAGAAAAGGACTGGATCGTTGAGGTCCTTCACGTCCCTGGTCACTCACGAGGCCACCTTGCACTGTTTGATCATCGCAACCGGGCAATTTATGCGGGCGACGCTATTCATGGCGCAGGTTATCCTTCATTCAGAGGAGAGCTGGTACTTTGTCCCACATATGAGGATCCAGATGCCTATCTCAAGACAATACGTCACCTCGAGAGCAAGAATGCAAGAGTTTTTGTAGGGGCCCACTGGCCAATAAAGCGAAATGATCAGGTAGCAGACTTTTACTGTGAAAGCCTCACTTGGCTTGAGAATGCAGAGGCTGGCGTCAATCAGATACTAAACGATCATCCCAATGGAATAGGATTGGCAGAGATCTGCAACCTCCTATCTAGCAAGCTTGGGCCATGGACCCAATCAATGACAGTCAATCTCGTCTACGCACTTTATGGTCACATTCAGCGACTAGTCTCTCAAAATCTCGTCCAAGCGGAGCAACGTGAACAAACTATTTATTACGTGAAGAAAAGAAATTAACGTCCTGATTTTTTCGCTTGTATCGGTAGGTCCACATAATGCCGTTTAACTCTATGGTTAAATCTTACTCTCACTAGTCCCTTCACTCGTTAAATCTACAATCATTAAATCATTCGATCCCCGTATGGTGGGCGGTGCAGGACTCGAACCCGCAACCTCCTCGGTGTAAACGAGAAGCTCTGCCAATTGAGCTAACCGCCCAGCTCTTCGGACTATTATAAAAGTAGGTTCTATTGTTTCAATCAATGAAGCTCCGCACAGCAAGCTGTGTGGTATTCTGGCGGAGGCAAATAATTTATATGTTTTTTTTCAAATCCATTTGAACCAATTATTTGCCATGGTATAATACATCGCGATAGCAAACAACAATAATCACAATAACTGGGAAAAAAGATGGCAGAAGATTGAGGAGTACGTTAAAGCGAATGAAAAACTCCGTGAGGCAAATGAAAAACGCTTTCAGGAGAATGAAAGACACCATCAAGAGAATGAAAAGTACCGGCAGGAAAACGAAAAACGCTGGAAGGAGCTATGGGAATATGTACGCAAGAATGAGGAGCGCGCTAGAGAAACCAGCCAGCAAATGGCTATAATGATGCATATGATACAGAGACAGGCGGAGGAGCTCAGAAAACAAGGGGAGCGCTCAGATTCATTCTTTAAGATCATTCTCAGGAAACTTGAGGGCCCAAATAGCAGTTTCTCCAAGACGCAAGGATTTAATAGAGCTCTTACGTCATAAGAATATATGTTTAGGAGTAAAGCTATGGCAAAGTTACTTCTGGTTGTGCTGATTCTGTTTCTGGCTGTGGCAGGTTGCTCACGCGCTGGCCACGATTTCATATACAGAAGCATGAAACATCTGGAACTCCATACGCTTGTACTCTATAAACAGTTTACTGATCTGCATCACGATATTGATAGATTCATCTTCAAACTTGACGAAGAAGATCCAACAATTTACTAGGCTTGGTCGTACCAATTCTGTGAGATTCATCCTTTTATCAGTTGTCCTTCTTGACGTTTCTATTCAATTTGACAGACTACGCCCAAACGAGATCAAACTTACCAAAATCTTCTCAGGAAAGACTGAATTCATCGTAGCTGCGACAGTAACACATGACGCCAAGCTACTGATAGCAGGACGGCGCGATGGTAGCATACAGGTCTTCGATTTAGATACGGGCGCAGAAAAAGTTACCCTGACTGCCCATACCAGCTACATTTATCAACTTTTAATGTCTCCGGACGGCTCTAATATCATCTCAGTCAGTTTCGATGGCACTGTCAAATTATGGGACGCAAAAACCTTAAAAGAAGCAAAAACTATTTCTACAGAATCTCCTTGCTACACAGCAACATTTCGAGGCGATTACCTTGCCATAAGCTGCCGCGAAAAAATAATCATTTACGACACCAAATCATTTAAACCTGTCTCAACCATAACACAAGACCCATCTAATCCAGCTTTCGGGATTTCCCTAGTCGGCGATTCGATATGGGTCACAGGCGCTGATGGTCAGATCAGGATTCATGATGTCAAGTCAGCCAAGATGCTAAAGAGCATGAGCGGGCATGATTCATACATTGTCAGTCTCGATTCATATGCAGGTTTTACAGTTACTGCGGGACTGGACAAGAAAATAAAATTGTGGCAGGGCCAAGTTGTAAAGGAGATTGAATCAACTCTGGATCTTATTTACTCAGTAAAATTCAGCAAGGCAGGGAGATACATTGCGGTTTCCGGCATAGGAGGTGTGGAAATATATGATAGATCAAACGGCAGCAGGATAAAAAAGCTAGAGACATCCTGTGGGATTCCATATATAAGCCTTGCAAGCAACGAGGGTTTAATAGTAGGTGTAGGTGCTGATAACAATATTAGAATTTTTGATCGGGGAAAAATAGAGGCTACAGAGCCAAAGACAAAACGTAAAGCAGGTCTTTTTGGAATCAACCCATCCGGCCATGAAGAAGGGGTGCAGATTACCAGTATAATTAAGGATTCGCAGGCAGAGAAGTTGGGGGCAAAGGCAGGAGGGATTATCACAGAGGTAGACGGAAAAAACAGGAAACTCGAAGAACTAATAGACTATATAACCAAGCAAAGATTCGAGGGAGATGAGCTTTACCTACGCATCAAGTACGATCAAGACCAAGTCGTATATAAAATAAGATTGGGTGCAAATCAACAACAACCGCAAGAAGAGTAAGAAATCATTTGTGTTTTCAATCGCTACAAGAACTCGATCTGCTTTTTGATTGAAAAGTTTCAACGTATTGATTTAATTAAGCATGATGAAACTAATGTTATTAATTGCTGCTCTGGCATGTCAGGAAAAGAGGCAGGTCGAAATATCGTCAGATATAAATCTCGAAATCAAGTTAATTGACGCATCTGGAGAGAAGATCCAAGAAATCAGTCAGAAATCGCAAGCAAAATTCACAGAAGAAAAAACAGGCGCAAAATTAAAGATACAATTCATTGAGCATAGCGACCCTGCAAAGAAAGGAAAGACATTTACAATAGACGGCAACAAAGTTTTAAACGAAGAGGGCAAAGAGGTAGACATTAGTCTTGGCAACTGGCAAGATGTCGACAATATATCTTCGGCACTCAAGGGGACAGAATTCAAGGTGGGTCAGGAATGGGAGTATCAACTCTCAAAAAATACCAGTGTAACAGCAATCGATGTGGAAAAACTGCCAAAAATAAAGTGCAAGATAACAGAGATTACGGAGAAAGCGACAAATATTAACTTGGGATTGGAACACAAGGGGATCAAAATAATAGGTCAGCTTTCCGTACGATTAAGCGACCTTAAACCATTATCCCTCAAGACAAGTGTTGAACTCATTGTTGAACAAACATTGACCGACAAGTTTTTCGACAGGACCAAAAAAGAAGATGTAGTGCGAGAGGTCGCCAAGGTAATTACAAGAAGCAAATCAATCAAAACTGTCATAAACTTTACGTACTAAAAGTTTGAAGCGTGAAATCCCCCAAGTCTATTCCTTACAAAGTACCACAGGAAACCTGCGGGGTTCCAAACTATTTTTGCAGGCGGGCTGGTAGGCTAGTTGCGACTTGCTCAATGATATCAAAGGGAATATCTTCGCTTATCAAAGTAAACCATATTTTCCCTGCATTCCACTGCCAGTATACAAGCTCTCCTCCCGAGTCAAGTGTGACCCTCTGAAATCCCTCAGGGCCTTTGCCAGAAAACTCTCCCTGGAAAATTGAAAGATAGCCAGTTTTATTAGTGTAGATCATGTGAATCGCTCTTGCACCTACAACCTTATGTCCGTATTTGAAGACAAGGTTTCCAGGTAGTTTCTCAGGCATATAGGCCCTGAAATTGCCTGACATTTCTATCCTTGAAAAATCTCCTGGTTTGCCTCTTGTACCGTTTTTAATTCCCTTGTAATTTGCAACTTCAGCCTTGTACTTCGCGTGAAGATCAAGGAAGAGATTCATCGGAGGCTCTGAGTAAATAGCATCATTCTCTATCTTTTCAGTTTTCAGCGCCAAGGGAACAATCAGTAATCCTAGAATGAAAAGAATCACCCCTGCAGCCACCGCTGAGAGAGCTCTGAGAACCACGACCTTGTCTCCTTTTCCTGTTACCGCACGTTGAATCCTCGATTCAGAATGTGTAACATCAGGCATTTTTTTGAGGAGCTCGACCAGAGACTGACCATTTTGAAATACCTGCGAACAAACTGGACACTCCTTGACGTGTTTCTCTGAATCTGCAGAGAGTGGAGATTCTCCTGCCAGATAACCAGCTATCTCTTGCCTTGATCTATTGCAAATATCACTCATTTTTCACTCGACCCGTCCAAATTAATGATAAAGTCCTTTTCCCATTTTGATACAGGGTTCGAACTGCTGTTTATATTTTTGCCGAATAGCTTGTTAAGCACACCACCTGTTAGCAACATACGCCCTTCTGTATTGATTTTTTGCCACAGCTCATTGAACTTGGTTACCTTGAAATCTCTGCCTGCGTATTTCATCGATTCCATCTCCTTAGTTACTTCCGCCGACATAAATGCATATTCGAAACCGTAGCTGGTCAGAAGTTTTTTCAAGTTATCATCTGGCTGACCTCTTTCACCCTTTGGAAGGCCTTTTTCAGTTATTACATAGAGTGTTACATCAAAAGTCCCCTGATGACTGGAGAATTTCAACGGGAAATAGATATGCTTGGTCTTGAAGGATATTCTCAAGGGACTAAATCCGCCCGCCTGAGCCATCGGTGAATTTGATTTCTGCGGGTGTATTTTTATTGCCAGGAATGTGAAATCGTTTTTCAAGTAATATTCCATGTTCTCTACTGGCACCTCTCCAAACTCGTTTTTGGAGAGCCATTTGTTGAGGGCCGGGCCAGCCTCTTTTCCTTTAGCCTTTATTGGCTGAATCTCATACTCACCAACTGTGACTTTTTGGAGGAGATCAATGCCTCCACTTCTATCTTTTAGGGGCGTTCCATCAGCACCATACTCGATAGAACTAATATCTGTTAGCTTGAAGAGCTCCTCGAATATTGCATTATCCTCAACGCTATAATGATCTGGTGCCTCTGGGACTGGAACCACCCAAGCAAGCGACGAAGGAAGACCATACTTACTCTTGGGAGTCAGTTTATAATCAACTTTCAGGATAAGCTCCTCACGACCATCGTGGTGGAAAATAATTGCCTGTTGACTCTTCTCTTCGACAGATCCCTTGTATGACCTCGGTGGATGGATACATGCAAGGGAGAAGATTGCCAACAAGCTTAGAAAAGTTACTTGTTTCTTCATTTTACACCCCATAAAAATTTTACTCAATTTGATCTTTTAATTTCTCAGTAAGCACGGAGAGCGCCTCGCTTATCCAATATCCAACAGTCCCTACCGGAACACCCATTGCCTCTGCGATCTCTGAATAAGACAGTCCCTGATAGAATCTTAAGACAATTGCCTCGCGATGTGCTAACGACAGCGATTGTAGGGCCTTGTTAACCGACTCGGTCTTCTCAAACTGCTCTACTGTCGGGTCTGACATGTGATCTGGTTGTTCATCAATTACTTCCGGGTCATAACTCTTCATTTTCTCACGTCTCTTGATGTAATTGAAGCAGCTATTCCTTGCAATAGTAAATATCCAACCCTTTGGGTCTTCACCCTTGCGATAATCGCGTCTCGACTCATAGACCTTTGTCCAGCAGTCCTGGAAAAGATCCTCAGCCTCGGTCATTGTCCCTGTCATTCTTGTCAAATACCTCATTAGATGAATTTCATATCTTCGCACCAACGTCTCAAAGGCCTTTTTACTGCCCTTCTGCACCTGAAACATGAGTTCAGCATCAGTTGGCTCCATAGATAGTCAAATATCTTACCGACTCCATCCATTATAATATAGTACAAACAAACCCCCCATTTTATTGGCAGTTTGATGATTTTAGCCTGATCCATAACCAAAATTTCACCAGTGTCGTATAACAAAATGGATGAGGTTAGTAACAACATTGCAAAGATATCTGTGTGCTTTTTTGATGATCGCCGCACTTGCAGGGTGCGAAAATACAGAATCAATCAACAACAGTGGATCAGCCTCTATATCAGTTTTCTCAGACCCAGCATCCGTAAACGTAATCCTTGGTGACGCGCCAGCAAACCATATCGACAGCTTTTACATAACGGTATCTGAGTGCTACCTCTTGAGAGGCAAGACATGGGTGCGGGTCTATCCCGCTCCCGGACTCACAGGTTCAGTCAGATTAAATCTCACTAGCCTTAACCTGACCAACCATCTCCTTGCAGGTGCTCAGATACCGCCCGGCCGATACCGTGCCGTCTGCATAACTGCAACATCGATCGAGGCCTATTCGTGCGGTAATGCTGTTGATGTAAAACTTGGCAACGGCACCTTTCCTCTTGGCATTGTCAGCTACTTTGACAGTCCCATAAGCCTATCCTCAGGTGAACTTGCAAATATCTCGTGTGATTTGAATCTTCGTTATTCGCTGAGTTTCGATGAGCAAGGCAATTGCATATTCAATCCATGCCTTACAGCAAGAAGAACATTCTCTGATACCAGGCTTGGATATTTCCGAGCACGCGTTGTAAAGGTTGACACTTGGTCGAATATCGCCACATGCAGACTAGACACAGGTGCAACGATCCAGATATCTATTACCTCACATACAATGTTCCATGGCAGAGGAACCGTATATTGGGGCTGGTCAGCATATTATTTACTCTACGAAGACGTGAATATAAGGATCTCTGGAACGGGTACGACAACATGGGTCATTGCCGATTGCATCGAATTTGAAGAAGAAGAGCAGATAACCTACGAATTCAAGACACTTGTTATAGATAAAACAGAAGGATTTGTTCAGGTTTTTGTAATCGAAGATGTGCCGGGGCTGCAGCTATGTTCGGGGCAAACTTCATGGATCGATATTTCAAATTGTATCGTGACCTCCCATGAAAGGAATTCAGTCCCCCTCTCTTACCTGTGCCCCGGCACTATGCTCACACTAGAGTGTACAAACGGTCTATACCCAAAGGCGCTTATTGCGGACCTTGTTGGATTGCAGATAAGCAGCCAAGTAGATTTCGTTTCTGGGTCATGGTTGGTATTAAAGAACATCTCAGTGAGCGGTTTTGCCATTGATACGATTCCTCAGTATTGGCTAATCATTGATAGCTCTACTTTGATCAGGCTCTGCGGGACAGTCTTAGGAACAAGCACTGCACTTGTTCCGGGCACTCAAGTTTCGGCCCATGCAGAATGGTCGCCCGATGGTTACGTAGCGAGCGAAATCAAAATCGAGGGGAGAATAAACTCATTCGGACTGACAAGCATTACATCTGTCGAGTTCCTTGGAGATGGCTCTTTGAAAATTGTCGTACTTGACATTAACATTACACACGTCTTTGTTGTAGCAGCTTGTGCAGAGATTGTTCTTATTGAAAACTCAAGCGGCACGAATCATACATTAACCACACAGCAGCTGCCAAATGCGCTCACAAACCAAACACAGGGCACAATAAATATTGAAACAGGCCCTCCTGAAAGCAATTCAAATGGAAAAAGCGGACGTGTCGTAGTGCGCGGCAACAATGGCATTGGAAATGGCGAAGATCCCCAGCCGCCCGGCAACCCCAAAATCAATGATGGACCGGGCACAAACCCCGGCAATCCCGGCAACAAAAAATAGCAGGAATAACCCCCATTTCCGCGTAATTGAGATTTTGTCATCCTATAGGTAGACTATACCGCAATGGAATATGACTTTAAGCAGATTGAGCCAAAGTGGCGTGAATTCTGGCAGAAAGAAAAGATTTTTGATGCGCCTGCCGATCCAAAGAAGAAATTCTACATCCTAGAGATGTTCCCCTACCCTTCTGGCGATATCCACGTAGGACACCTTAGAAACTATATCATAGGCGATGTCGTGGCACGTTATAAAATGCTTCAAGGGTTTGATGTGCTTCATCCATTCGGATGGGATGCGTTTGGTCTGCCAGCAGAACAGGCAGCGATAAAACACAGGATTCCGCCCCGTGAGTGGACTCTAAATAACATAAATACGTCGCGTAACACACTCCAGGCAATGGGACTAAGCTACGACTGGAATACAGAATTTGCAACTTGCGATGCAGAATACTACAAATGGACACAATGGCTCTTTCTCAAGTTCTGGGAACGAGGACTCGCCTATAAATCCGAGTCAACAGTAAATTTCTGCGAGACCTGCTGCACCGTCCTTGCCGACGAAGAGGCTGCCGGAGACTCTTGCTGGCGGTGTAATAATCCAGTTATCAAGAAAAAACTGGACAACTGTTGGTTCTTCAAGTATACAGCCTACTCGCAAAGATTGCTCGAAGACTTGGACAAACTGAAGGAGTGGCCAGAATACATCAAGACAATGCAACGAAACTGGATAGGAAGGAGCGAAGGTGCAATCATTGATTTTGAATTCGAAGAGACAGGGGAAAAATTTCGGATATTCACTACAAGACCTGACACTATTTTCGGCGTAACATTCATGGCCCTCGCCCCGGAACATCCTTACATTACAAGCCTAAAT
>SBBU01000370.1 GCA_005239585.1 Planctomycetaceae bacterium | reverse complement strand
TCTGCCGATCGGGTCTTATCTCCAGTTCAAGCCCGCCCGATATGTTCTTATCCCCAAGCTTGCCTGAATAATTTTCTGTGACAGCGGCTGAGTTCAAAATAGTCTCACGATACGAAACCCTTGGCTGACCCACGTTTACGGGGCAGTGAAAGTCATGAGATATCCTGTGCTCCAAGATATCAAGATGAAGCTCACCCATTCCTTTTATAATCAGCTGACCTGTATCAGGGTCCTGAGAGACCTTGAATGTAGGATCATCCTTTGCAAGTTTGCCAAGAACCTCCTGCAATTTATCCGAATCAGAAGACAGCTTAGGCTCTATCGACATTGACACCACGGTCTCAGGAAAAGTCATGGACTCTAGGATTATGGGGTATTTTGGATCGCAGAGTGTGTCGCCGGTTGCAACAAATTTTAGCCCTGTTGTGGCAACAATCTCGCCTGATGTTGCCTTGTCGATCGGAGTTCTTGAGCTCGCATGCATCTTATAAAGCCGCTGAATTCGCTCCCTCTTATCGACCCTCGGTATCAGGACTGTATCCTGAGATCTCAACGTACCTGAATAAACCCTTAAATATACAAGTTCACCGTGCTCATCAGTGAATGTTTTGAATGCAAGCGCGGCAAGTGAATCTTGTCTTACTTTGATTACATCTTTAGGTGAGGGGAGAAAGTCGCATATGCCATCCTGAAGCGGCTGGACGCCTTTGTTTTTAAATGAAGAGCCGGCGAAGACTGGCACCAGGCCCTTTGCAAGCGTACCCTTTCTTAATGCCCTTTTAACGAGCTCGTTATTTGGAGAGCCTGAAAGGTACCCGGCGAGGAGTTCATCATCAAACTCTGCGGCTTTGGCAACAAGCTTCTCACGCTCCTCGTTTGCTGTAACCTGCAAATCCTTGGGAATTTCCTCAATCTTGATCTCTTCTCCAAGAGACTCTTCATCAAAGTAAAGAGCCTTCATTTTTATCAGATCTATCACACCTACAAAATCACCTTCTCTTCCGATGGGTATTGTTACTGGAATAGGATCTGAGCCAAGTCGTTCTCGAATCTCGTCTACAACCCTATAGAAATCAGAACCGACTCGGTCGAGCTTGTTGACATAAGCCAGTCGAGGCACGCCATATCTGTCTGCCTGTCGCCACACTGTCTCCGATTGGGCCTCGACGCCTCCAACACCGCAAAATACACCAATAGCACCATCAAGCACGCCTAGTGACCGTTCTACTTCCGCCGTAAAATCTATATGCCCGGGGGTGTCTATTATATTTATCTCGAAATCCTTCCAATAGCAGGTGATCGCGGCAGAGAAGATTGAAATGCCGCGCTTTCGCTCCTCTTCGTACCAATCCGTGGTCGCTGTACCTTCATCCACCGAACCTATACGGTGGATTTTTCTTGTGTAATAGAGAATCCTTTCCGTGGTTGTTGTTTTACCGGCATCGATGTGTGCAATGATTCCAATATTCCTAATTTTTTCCATTTACAAGTACATCGGATTCTATGGCATAAATTGTCTATTTGCAAGTACCATATATCAGGCGACTGTTGCAAAGTATGTAGGTGTAAATTTCTAAACTCTTGCAACCCTATTTATATGAGAAGCAGTTGAAAAGTTGTGAATTTACTGGGCATTTGCACTGCACAAAAACGACATTAATGTCGTTTTTGTCATACCCCAAGATCAAGTTTGTTGCCAAGACAGAAATGGAGTCCTTTTATGAAAAAGCTCTCAAAATCAATAACTGTTACTGTTTCTTTTTCCACTCCAGCCTGTCTAGTCCGATCTTGTACTTGAGCTGTTCCGGAGATTTGCTCTCTGTAACTATAAAACTCACCGAGTTGCTGCCTGGTTCCAACTTTACAGGCCCGAAAGTGGAGGAAGAGACCTGAGGCAGCAGACTCTTGAGATATCCATCAAACGAGCCCTCGATCTTCTTTCCATTTACCTCAACTTCAAAGACCCCATACTCCTTCCATTTTACAAATAACCCCTCCAGCACGTACTCACCTGCCTCAGTGACAGGTAAGTTGATGGTTATCCGGGCTCCAATTTCCTTACCATTAAAAGCAAGGGCCTCGCCGTCGCTCCAGATATCACCTAACCACAGTTTGCCCATTACAGAGACGTTACCCTTTTCCAGCCTTGCTTCGTACTGAAAGTCCTCGGCTTCATACACATTAGGCTGTCTTGGCTGTGCCTTGACAGGGGGCGCTACCCGTTTCTCTACAGATGGAAATGCAGGGGGTTTGTCATGAGGTTCATTTTGGTACCAGTATGCAACGCTTGAAAAGTTATCAGGGCGATTGTTGCGATTAACGCCGTCATCCCCATGCTCAATCTCTACGAGTATAGATTTTGTAAATGGAATGGGATCCTCAATGTGATAACGATAGACATTCCAGAGATCCCCTGCCCTCCACGGATCAACTTCAAAGTCCTTTGAATCTACCTCCCCTCTCCTTGTGTAATGCCGCATTTTATACGGATTTTTCCAGCGAGCTCTAAGCGGAACTCCAATATGAGGTGTGTAAAACTCGGGTCCAAAGCACCATGCACCACCGATGTAATCCTCTGATCCTGTCCCGTGTAAAGAAGGAAACTTTTCACCATCGACAAATATACGATCATCTCCTTCGCCCCACCACCACGATGTTGTCGTCTCTATGGATAGGTGACAGCCAACAAAATGGCCCTTGCCTTTTGCCTCGAGAATCGTATAGTGCTTGCCCTCCTCACATGGACGTTCCTGCCTGTATTGAGCATGGAATCTTCCCCAGTTTTCAGGAATTGATTTATATTCTCTGTAATTGACATAGTAATAGAATGCCTGACAGGGTTTTTCCCCTTCATTGGTAACTGTTATCAGGGCTTTTTTTGAGTAAGGCATCTTGAAAAAGCAATTTAGTCCTCCGCTCTGAGCAATATGAAACGGTGCCGAGACATAGTGATAAATCTGTCCGAATCCCAGTCCAAAGAAATCTCCTACCGGGGCCTCGACGCACGGGGTTTCAGAACCATCCCAATATGCGCGCAATACAAGTTTTTTCAAAAATGACCATTCCGGGTGCCATATGGTAAACCAAATATGTGTAATGCAACCTGCTCCATTGATCTCTGCAAGGACAAGTGTCTTACCCGGATTAATCTGACGGTTATCTGCATTTCCTCCACTGTGGTCATAACTTGACACGCGCTTTGCGATATAGTCTTTAAATTGTGGCAAGCCATCTAGTGTCTCTGACAATAAGACTCCATTGCCTTGAAGAATCTTGCTTGGATTTTGCATGCATGAAAAGGCTGCAACAACAATGATCACAAGTGAAAACCTATAGATTTTCTTCATATTTACCTCCTAGACAAAAACCCGAGTGGGATTTTTACCATTTGCCGCCAGAAATCAACCCTTCGGCTCTACGGCCTAAAGGCCGTGGTATGCTCAGGGTTGATACTGAGCAGCATTCTAACCACACCATTAATGGCATGGTTTGGCGCTGTCGAAGTATCAAGTAACCCTACTTACCAGATAATGACCCATAATTCTCTTTGTGGTGGACACAAATACTGGGCGCCGGAGTGTGTGATGACAACCTCATCTTCCAACCCCACTTCAATATCGCCG
>SBBU01000121.1 GCA_005239585.1 Planctomycetaceae bacterium | reverse complement strand
AGTCTGGGGTAGCGAGCATCGAGTACTGAATTCTCTTCAGGGATAATATTGTCTTAATTTTCCCTAACACCTCTCTACCTTGCCTCGAGCAATCTCTGCAGAACACTCATTATATTTTCGGGTACCCTTGCGAGCCGGAAGAGACAGCTTACGTGCACATCAAAAAAATCCGAATACGTATTCGGATTTTTTGCCCTCCATCTAGCTACAGCCATATAGTCTTGGGCGACGCGCTCATCCTTGCGGAAATTCCTCTTGAGCCATACAAGCCACGTGGCATTGTCGCTGGTCTTGTCGAGGGCCTCTTTTGCGGCGATGAGTCTATCGCCGATGTCGGCTGCAACAGCGCTCAGCTCTTCTGCGACCTTTTTGGCGATCTCTTTCTCCTTTTTCTTAAGCTCTGCAATTTCAGTCGCCAGCCTAATGAGCTGCGGATCCTGCAGTATCTCAAGCTTTTGCATCTTCATTCTCATGTCCATTTTCTCCAAAAAATACGAGACTCTATATTGTCTGCCTATTCACCACTTTTTTTACTTTCGTTCACTCTTCCCAAATAACGGGTAGCTTGTAAATCGCCCCATCGTTGTAATATTTCTCTTCACGATAGACCCCACCCCAGATGATTAGCTTATCTCCTGATAATACAGATGTGTGACCCTCTCTGCTCTCAAGCGGGCCCTCCTTCATCTTTTCCCACTTGCCTTTCCCGAGTTCTTCTATAATGCTCTTCAGCCTTACTTTTACCTCTTCATCTCCTACCTTCATTGCTTCCCTTAGCTCTTTTACCAGGATCTTCACATTGGGCTTTAGCTTTGCCTGTTCCTTGATCAATTTTATTATTGCTTGCTGAGCCTCTTCTCTAGCCACCGCATCATCAGCCCCAAGTTTCTTTATCAGCTTTTTGAGTTCATCAAGCGGTTGATTTTTGCTATCCTGTCCTGAAAGAGGGCTTGGCACACCCGACAGGATCACTAGCGCGCAAAGAATTGAAATCCTCATTTATCAGTTAGTTTACAGACTAGGAGCCGAAATCTCAATATGGGCACAGAGATGCGAATGCTCAATTTGCACAGTACTTCAGATCGAGACTTGTTAGGCCCGCACGCTAACTTTATTAGTCGATCTTTGAATTTCAATCTTGCATTGATGCAAAAGTTCCATCCCCACAAGGCATGCACCGTGGGAATTTGAAAGCACATCAACACGCCGATCACGTCCCATCCACTGAAGATGTCCTTCGTATACATCCATCGGGCTTATACCTGATGCAGTGTCACATGCGATGGTTCCAAGATACCTCCATCCCAGCTCATTTATAATTGAGGCCGATAACATCAAAAAGCCATTGAACCCCGTATCTAGGATCACGGTACATGGTTGGGATAATCCAGTGATTGGAATTTCAATTACAGGACATCCTGCCTCAAATCGACCCTGTACAACCACCCCTTAAAATGCCCCTATGGTGTATGCTGCAGGGTGTCCTACCCGCAAATAGACAAATGTAGCAGATGGATGTTTTCTTATGGCCTGATCATATGCTTCTAATACCGTGGCACCAAGAAAATAATCTCCCGATTCGATATCAATGGCTACGATCTTACCATTCTGTTGAGGCTCAAGCTTGTGACGTATGTTTGCATATATCTTCTGTGCGTTCGAGTGCTTTTCGCTTGCATTATTATTCATATGACAACTTTATTATCCCTAATTATTTGATCTTTGCAAACAACCGATCCCTGGGCTGTTGCCGCGACGCCGCCGATTATTACATACTTGACGTGATTCTTTTCGAGCAGTTCCAATATCGTTTTGACATCCAGCATCTTCTAATTTCTTTGATCTTCTTAGCTCTTCGTAAAAGCTCAGCCACCGAAGAAAGTTCTCTATGCGTTCCGCAGGCGTCATCGATAACGCGCTTTTCAAGAGGGATATATCTATTCCCTGACGCCTGGCCCTTTCAAGTGCATCTTCATTGCTCACAAGCAAAAGTATAGGGAATATGAGTATAAACGCAAGTTGATCACCCCGCCTTTGAATCGTGGTTCAATTACGATCATTCGCCCTAATACTCATTCATCACTTTACATCTTTGCCTTTTGGATTTTGACTTGCGTTCATTCCTCCCAAATCGCGGGTAGCTCGTAAATCGCCCCATCGGTAAAATAGTTATCACCAACCCCAATCCCACCCCAGATGATCAACTTATCCCCCATAAATATATTTGTATGACTCCATCTACCCTCAAGTAAGCATTCCTCTATCTTCTCCCATCTCCCCTTCAAAATATCATATATCGCGCCATCATTGAAATGTTTTTTATCGGCGCCGTACCCACCCCAGACAATCAGCTTATTCCCCGATAATATGCTCGTGTGCCAGTATCTACCCTCGAGCGGACACCCCATCATCTTTTCCCAGCTACCTTTAATTAGATTATATATGGCACCATCATTGAAAGATTTTTCATCACCTTTCCGCCCGCCCCAGATAATTAGCTTATCTCCTGCCATTGCAGCCGTGTGGTAATCTCTACCCTCAAGCGGGCATTCCTTCATTTTCTCCCAGCTTCCCTTGATTACGTCATATATGGCACCATCGTTGAAATACTTGCCTTCAATAGCCCCACCCCAGATGATAAATTTATTCCCAGATAATATACGTGTGTGACCCAATCTACCCTCAAGAGGACATTCCCCCATTTTCTCCCAGGTCCCTTTTACATCATATATCGCCCCGTCATTGAAATATTTGCGATCAGCAAGCCCACCCCATATGATTAGCTTATCCAACGATAATATACATGTGGTATAGCGTCTATGCTCAAGTGGCCACCCCTTCATTTTCTCCCACTTGGCTTTGCGCATGTCATAAATTGCCCCGTCGTTAAAATATTTATCACCACCAGCTGATCCACCCCAGATGATTAGTTTTTCGCCGGACAATACAGCTGTGTGATGGAATCTTCCCGCGAGCGGGCATTCGTTTATACCCTCGCAGCTTCCCTTGATTGTGTCATATATAACCCCATCATTAAAAGGTTTAGGATCAACAAACCCGCCCCAGATTATCAGCTTTTCGCCGGACAATGTTATTGAATACCCTAATCTGCCCACAAGCGAGCTTTTCTCCATATATTTCCATTTGCCCATCCTTAGCTGTTCTATAATTCTCTTCAGCCTTAACTTTACCTCCTCATCTAGTCCTTTGGTTCCATCCCTTAGCTCTTTTATCAGCCCCTTTACATCGCCCTTGGCCTTTGCCTGTTCCTTGATCAATTTTATTATTGCTTGCTGAGCCTCTTCTCTAGCCACCACATCATCATCCCCAAGTCTCTTTATCAGCTTTTTGAGTTCATCAAGCGGTTGATTTTTGCTATCCTGTCCTGAAAAAGGGGTTGGTGCAATCGATATGATCAAGAGCGCGCAAAGAATTGAAATCTTCATTATTTGGTATTTTATGATCATGCAGTATATTTTCAATCCCAGACACTCTACCTTTGCTTAAAAACTGCTGACACATGAGGCTGTTGCGGGATAAACCGAAAATCAAAACTGCAATTTATATATTTTTTTATATTCTTGGTTAGCAGAACTCAACGGGTTTGGCGGTCTTTTTAAACTTGATCAATATCACTGTAAAGGTCTCGACATTCTCTTTGGCCAACGTCGTAGCTACAACTACTCGCAATCTCTTTTCCTCTTCGACCACGGCCCTGACCTTGGCGCTTGCGCCTGAACCCACCACTATGCAAACAGCTGTTTCATTTTCGAAATCTGGCATCTTTACTCCACTAACTCCTACCTTCGCCAGCATCTTTTTCCACTCCTCTTCTGACCTTGCCACAATTCTCCCCTCCCCTATCTCCTCAATTTGCTGTCCGGACAATTTCAGGTCCTCCTTGAGGTACAAAACTTCATGGGCCATCTCATTCGCCTTTAATATCGGTTTGCCGCAGCCGCATGCCCTGCCGTCCTTATAATCGCCATCCTTGCGCCTGCTGCATCCAAAGCAAACGCCAAGATCCTTTGCGCATTCATCACATAGCACATAACAGAGATCAATGCTTGCGCCGCATCTTGAACAGTCTGCCCCTAGTTTGTGATTCACAGCATCTGGATGTCCCAGTTTTGTAAGCTGATCACAATCGCCCTTGCATAATCCTGACTTGATGAACTGCTTTTCTTTCTCAAATAAACCGCCAGTCTTCTTTTTGTCTATTTCCCTCTTGTCTATCTCAGAGATTATTTTCTCAAGCCTAGTCTTT
>SBBU01000103.1 GCA_005239585.1 Planctomycetaceae bacterium | reverse complement strand
GTGCCTTTCGGAAGCCCTTCTTGGCTTCCCGAGGTGTACCTGCTGTTTGTGAAACTGGGTGGTTCAACGAATTTGAAGAACAAGTTGAGGAATTTCTGCGTAGTATAATATAGGACGACAAATGATGTCGGACAAGGAACTTTTAGAACAATATAGGAGAGGTGATATGTCTGCCTTAGAACAGTTTTACAGGCGTTATAAAGATGGGCTTTACAGCTATCTGTGCACGATTTTAGGGGCTGAATCTGTAGCGGCAGATCTCCTCCAGGAAATCTTTACCGAGATCATTAAAAGAGTTGATAGTCTTGATGTCATAGGTGAGATGCGCCCCTATCTTTACACTGCGGCAAGAAATAAAGCTATTAGCGTCCTCAGAAATGAAAAAGCTAAGGCTAGGTGTATAAAGGAAATGCTGTCAATAGAGCTCATATCTAAAAATCATCAATCTGATCCCCTAAAAATTGTTATAAGAAGTGAAGAGGCCCATAAGGTCAACTCTGCACTCATGAACTTGCCTCAGGATCAGAGAGAAGTAATTATGCTCAGAATATACCCATGAAATGACATTTGAACAGATAGCCGGCGTTCTTGATGAATCACAGGGAACCGTGACATCACGTTATAGATACGGATTGGAAAAATTACGTGAAAAACTTTTCAAGGAGTAATTGTCATGAAAAATCACATTGAAGACCATTTGAGGAAATTTTCTATGAAGAAACCGCCAGCTGAATTGGATCAGAAGATCCTTGACGCTGCCAGGGAATATTTGAAAATGCGCAAAGCCAGAGTGATACCGACCTTGACCTCTTTCTAACTGCACATAGTGAAGAAAAGTGCTACTACTCACGCAAGTATCCACAGGTTGGCACAACCAATGTATCACAGCAGTTTACTCAGCGTGGAGGAAAGCTAACTGGAGATGCAGCCTCAAGCCCCGGCACAGAAATTTACACACTTGCCGAGATGCGTAAGGGCAAGTTCTTGATCGAAATAAACTACTTTAACGGCGCTGAACAGGCCAAGGGTACTGTAACAGTAACTCTTTACGAAGGAACCGACAAGGAAATTGTCAAGGTATTTCCATTCATGCTGAATGAAAAGCAATCCATCAAGATATTCGAAGGTGAGCTCTCTGAATTGAAATAGCTCAGGCTAGTGTGCTAATAATAGATCCCTCGCGCTCTGTTGCGAGGGATCTAACAATCTGATTAAACCGCGTCGCAGAAGAATTTATCAGTTCTGCTCTCTTTGCAATTCCATTTCCTATAGAGGAGAGCCCTCGTGAAAGATCTGTAAGGATAGTCTGTACATTTGAAAATTGATTTTCAACTGCCTCTCTGAATGTCCCATTATTGATTGATACAGGCCCTGTTGCCTCTGTTTTTATTCCTATAGATCCAAGGCCTTGCTTCGAGTCTATAAGCAATGCATCCAGCCGGTTTCGAAATATGTTTCCTGCCGGGAACTCACCCGATGCGAGAGTTAAGCGTGTGTCATTTATGGCTGAGACAAGTGTTGAAGTGGCAGACTGGATGTCAGTAAATTTTGGATTCACCTTAATAGTTTCCAACTCTATTGGGGCACGCAGGGTTATGCTTAGCCTGTTGTTGTCTAATTTAATCACATTTGTTTGAGATTCGAGAGAGACCCCCTCGATCTCGACAAGTGCGTTTTGGGCAGGAACTCTTATGCCACCCACTCCGCTTGCAAGGCTTTCACTCTTTGCTGTATTAAGACCTGTTTTTGCAACAATGTCTCCCTTGACGTCTTCTAATTTGAATGCCGAGTTTGTGCCGGGAGTATTTGACGAGACCTCCAATTGCAACAGTCCGGTTAGAGGTGTTATTGTCTTGGCAGATACCCCAAGCTTCTGGTTGTTGATTGCATCACGAATCCTTTCAAAGACGGTCTGATTTGTCTCACCGGGTGACACAGAAATGTCTACCGTGTTGACTCGTGTGTCCTGGGTGATCTTTATGGTATTCGAGCCAGTTTGAATGTCGGTTGTCCCACTGGCGGAGATTCGATTAGAAATCACGACCTCCGACTTGGCGAGTTGTTGAATAGAGATATCTACGCTCTGGATCGTTGCATTGTCTGAGGCTGAGACGCTAAGGGCATCCTGATTTGAAACCGTGGCCTCTCGCACTTGGAATGGTTTCAAGTCCAGTATCTTGTTAGCTGTCTTCTCCAGCGCAAGTCCGGTGCCTATTATGTTTGCCTTGTCCAGTGTAACAAAACGTGATCTGAGCAATTCCTGTGAACTTGCTGTCGAGAGCCTCTGGGTAAAGGAGATCTGGCTTGAACCGCCCCGCGAAATCCTCGGTACGAGACCTCTGTTTACAAGACCAGACAAGATTGGTAATCCGGTTGGGTTGGATGATATTACGCCGACAGCCATGAAGCAGATCCGCTTGGGCGGATCACTTCATGGCTGTCCTGTTGTGAAGGGCCTATGTGAATTGCAACGCAGGACAGTCGGTATTGGCATATTTCAGTATATCCTTATGACACTGCCTATTCAACTTGCCTTGGTCTTTTGATATCATCTTTCAATATGCATTGCCTATTATTGATAATGGGGATTGAAATCCATGAATTTAAATTATTGACAGATAAATTCTATAGGCCTGAGAGATGGAACAAGGCGATTATTACCATGACATCATCGACCGATCTTGAAGAGACACTTGTCATTAGAACCACTGATGGCCCCGAGTTTCGCAAGAAAATAAAACTATTTGCTGGTACAAAAATAACAGAAAATATTCCAGTTGTAATCAATTCAGAGAAAATAGTGGTCTCCATCGGGAATAAAACAGAAGAATTCTGGGTAAAAGAATTACGAGAGGATGAAAGAATAGTCTTTGCAGAAAAACCCCCTTCACAGTCAGCAGAGCAGTTTCATGTCTATCAGATAAACCCTGGTGAGGAATTAGTAGAATCAGCTGATGCGATAATGACCGATACCCCGGACAAATATCCTCACTTTACAGGGAGATTTCTGGATCCAAAGATGGCAATTCCTCAAGATCTGACTCGGAGTGTTGTCATGCCATTTCCATTGACAAGAGAATATCACGCTCATACTACTAAAGGTGCTGCCATAATATTAATTGTGGCTATTGTTACAGTTACGGTAATCATTGTCTTGTTACTCAATCGCAAGCCATTATTTATAACCTCCCTAGTCGCTGTGCCTTTGATATTCACGCTTGTCTATATGATTTTCTTTCCCAAGGCTGATGTGATTTGTCACTTGAGAAAAGTTGTACTGCCGAAATCAGTAT
>SBBU01000004.1 GCA_005239585.1 Planctomycetaceae bacterium | reverse complement strand
GGATAAAACATCAGCATCGACTTGCATCATTTGGTGACGGATCTTATCAAACTGTGATGCAATCTCTGAAAGCATCGATTCAGCATCTTTAAAATGTTTCGTCCAATATGAAAGACATGGCTTTCCAAAATAGTTAGTTGCTTCAGTTCGAACATGAGCGATCATGCTGCGACGTGTTATTGGTTGTTTGACAATGCCTAGATCCCATGTGTAGGCGAAAACTGGATATTGATCTTTCACGGACCTTGGAAAGCGATTATCTTTGTCTGGCGTTCTGTTTGCTGTATTAATAGCTGAGGTAGGCTTGTCGATAGCTCTCCAGTGAAGCTCTCCCCAATCAGCAAAGTCCTTGGTTTCATGAAATAGCCGCGGCTGAGTTGGAAATATGCGAAACTGGCCATCCCAGTTGACTCGGTGTTGGTTGTCACCGACTGCCCATTCTGCGGAAATATCTATAGTTAGTTTGACTTGGCGTGGAGAGCTAGAGGATACTTGAGCCTGTATAAGGACTAGTGGTAGCGAGAATAATTTGAGATTATTTGGATCGAGGGGGGAGATGAATTCCAGTTTAAGGCTGACATCATCCTGAGAGAAATCAACGAGTGTGCGAGTGGGAAAGATATGGACAGATTCTTGTCTCATTGGAGGAATGTTTGATTCTGGTAGTCCTAGAAACCGATATTGTTTGTCATCTATCTCTACTATTCCCGCCATACCTTTTACTGAGCCATTCCAGAATTTTGGCCAATCTGAGACAAGGGAATCGCCCATAAGCCAGGCGTTCAAGTAGGGTGTTTGGACTACCAATGGAATTGCTGGGGGACGCAAAGTTGGAGCTTTTATTTGTAGTGGTTGAAGATTCGAATTTGGAGATGTTTGGCATCCAAGTAATGCAATTAGTAGGGTGATGCGTTTCACCGGATGGATTTATTATTTTGGTGGCTGCTTGAGTTCGTCAGCGGTAAATGCCTCACGTTTCAGTTTCTTCAGCAACGCGACCTCGCCCCTCTGTTTGTCTGTGAGGACGAGTTTTCCAACAGCTTCGGCAGTGGCAACTTCAATATAATAATTTCCATCAGTGATTAGTCCCTTTAATGCCTTGAATTGATCCTCGGTTGGAGCCACATTTTCGCGTCTGAACAAATTTCCTAGTGCCTTTATCATGCTAAGGCGAATATCTTGATCTTCTGACTTGTCTGAGAGTTTTAACATGGCATCTATTACAGAAACTTGTACGTTATCAATCACTATAGTACTGGTTGCCAATGCTCCGAGGGCCTTTAGTGCGGGTATTCTTACCGTCATATCAATGAGGTTTTTCGGATCGACGAGTTTAAGCAGTGTTGGCAAGCATAGTTTATATGGATAAACAGTTGATTCCGGGTCTATGTTTCCAACGGCTTCGACGGCCCTTCTTGCCATTTCGACTGCCCTTGCCTTAAATTCAGCCTTCTTTTCTGCGGTTGTAAAAACCGTATCGACGATTCCCTTTAGTGTATTACTATCGATATTGAAAAGGATAAAATTCTGTGTATGTGCTGCAAAGAGTTTTTTTGCCTCCACTAGTTCCTTTTCCGTATCGCAGATGACAAATTTTGGAATATGTTTAGTTCTCACATCATCTCTTAGCGAATCGAAGACGTTTTCACGCCTTTCTCCTCGCACGTCGAGCATTAATCGTACTTTACTTGCGACTTTGTACTGAATGAAGATTACATCATGAAGTGGAAAGCTGTGGGCCTTGACCATTCCCTCAACTTCATCTCGCGCAAAGGTTGGCATTACATTTGCACCATAAAGTGCGGCCTTGAGTTTGTTAATTCTATCGGTATCTTCTTCATTTTTTTCTTGATATATCATTAGTCCTGTAGTGAAGGCCATTTCAGACATGGCATCCACTAGGTTTGCAATGACGAGTTCGTAACCAAGTTTTTTCTCACGAGGTGAGACTTTGAGTACTGCCTCCGCAGCGACATATCTGACCCTTCTATCTTCTGAGCTAAGTGCATCAACAATTCCATATGCGGGGTATCTGGTCTTGAAAAATCTCTCACCAAAAGGCGGGATATCCTCGGCTTTTCCCATATCACGGCAAAACTCAAGGCAAACCTTGGCAACGTCATAATTTCTGTCATTCAAGGAAATTACCAACGCACCATACATGTTCATTCTGCCGGCAAGACCGGCTGTTATATTCATTATTGGTTGGCTTAACGGTTGATTTGTTGTAGGGTCCAAAATTTTCAATATACCTAACATTTTTTTCCTGAGACTTTCTAGTTGATCTTTGGTAATCTCTTCGTGCTTGACCGAAAATTCTGCATGTTTCAAGGCTGCTTCGCCCTCAAGTACCTGTGTTATTGAGGTAAGTATCAGATAGTGCCATGCCTCTGCGATTGATGGATTGAGTTCGAGTGCGGAATAGAGGGCGTCTTCAGCGAGCTGTTCATTATAGGCAAAGCTTGGCGCCTTGCGTTCTGTTATGGTATCTTTGTCAGGATCCCATTTCCATACAAGGAAGACCCTGTCCCAAAGTGGAAGTACTGTGGTATGTGAGTAGTAGTATTTTTTGGCAAGTTCTAAATAGTATTCTGCTGCTGTTTTCCATTCAGTTTTGTCCAATTTCGTAATCTTTGTAAGCGCCTTTTCTGCAATATCACGAATCTCTAGAGGGACAGTCTTGCTTTCGATTAGTCTCTTCAACGCTGGTATGGCCCTTTCGTCTTTTATGTTTCCGAGCAGGACAGCTGCATTCTGTTGTATTAGCTGGACTTTAGAATTGAGTGCCTCGGCAAGTGCCAGTGTTGCCTGTCTTCCAATCTGAGTAATAAGATAGATAACCCTTGCTTTTAGTTCTTCACTCTTGTCATTTAATAGCGGGATAAGGAATTTCATTGCATATGGACCATACTGACGCAGGTGAAACATTGCCAGGTTGTAAACTTCCAATTCAGTTGCTGCAAGGTCCTGAATGTACTTGATAATGACGTGGCTTTCTGTCTCTAAAAGTTCTGTGGGCCTTACTATCTCGAATATGCGGTGGCCTACGCCTTTTAGCTTCTCGGCGGCTTCAATTCGTTCGGGAGGATCTGTTTTATCGACTGGTGTATTGATCATGCCTGCAACAACATCCTTACCGACCTTGTTGATCCAGTGGATCATTGTCTCGATGTTAGGTTTTTTCTGGAGCGCCTCTTCAAATAATTCAGCTGCTCCCGGCTGCTCTTTTTTATCTGGATCAGTTGGATCAATCCATTTGGTGTATTTTCCTTCCTTGTACCTTGTTAATGCCTTATCGAGCAATTCTTCAATTTGTCTGTCTATCTTGTCTTGTGTGGCACATAAGAAAGGCATGGCAAGCAGTATAAAAAACCTTTTCATATTATTAAGACGAAAAAAATCGGCTTTTTAATGTTAAACATTATTGATTATCAGGTCAACAATATCTTTCGATGCTCTGTCGAATAAATCCTCGCTTGTCAACACTTTTTTGTGCCGTAACTTATTGTGATTATGCAACTTACATACACTCATTGAAGG
>SBBU01000310.1 GCA_005239585.1 Planctomycetaceae bacterium | reverse complement strand
TGGAAACGCTTTAGATTTAGACGGAAGCTTGGTGTGTCGAACGCTAGATTAACATTTTAAAATTGCAAATGTTTAACATATTGACTTTGCAATAACAGTACTCAAGCACTTGCAACTGTGCATTGCTTTCCCTATACACTTTGCTTACATGGAATTACAAGCACTCTTAAAGGAGAGCGAAGTCTATATATACATGTTCCATATGAATCTTATTTTATTGCATTGAACAAACAAAGAAGCCCCGCCGCTTGCGGTGGGGAGAAGGTCACTGCATTGAACAAATGAAATGAAGTAACACGAAAACTATCTTGGGTCAGCTAAATGACCTTGAATTCCCTGCCTATCTTTTCGAAGGTATCGAGCACCTTATCAAGGTGCTTATCTTTGTGGGTAGCCATGTAGCTTGTCCTTAAAAGGCACATATCTGGCGGGACGGCCGGCGGCATTATTGGGTTCACATAGACCCCCTCCTCGAATAGCCTCTTCCAGAATAAAAGCGCGAGGTCAAGTTTGCCAAGAATCACCGGAATAACAGGTGTCTGTGAGCTTCCTGTGTTAAACCCGAGCTCTTTGAAGCCCTTTTGCATCTTCCTTGTGTTTGCCCATAGCCTTTCTCTGAGTTCACTGTCAGTTTCAATCAAATCAAGACATGTGAGGACAGTAGCGACACATGAAGGAGGCATGCTCGCTGAAAATATGAGTGAGCGGGCGTGGTGCTTTATATAGTCAATTACAGCCTCTGGGCCTGCTACAAAACCGCCAAGGGACGAAAATGTCTTGCTGAAGGTTCCCATTATGAGCTCAACTTTATCCTCGACACCATAGTGTTCTGGGGTACCACGGCCGTGCTTTCCAAGGACACCAATAGAATGGGCATCATCGACGAGCAAGCGAAATTTGTACTTGTCTTTTAGTTTTATGATTCCGGGTAGGTTTACAATGTCTCCTTCCATGCTGAAGACGCCATCTATGATGACAAGGCAACCGCCATCCGATTTTGTGAACTTGGTCAGCAGGCGCTCCAGGTCTTGCATATCGTTGTGCTTGTACTTTATGGTCTCACCGAATGAAAGCCTGCAGCCATCTATTATGCTGGCATGGTTCATTCTGTCGCAGAGAATGTGGTCGCCTTTCGCAACAAGGGACGAGATTATGCCGAGGTTTGTCTGGAAACCTGTGCTGAAGCAGAGGGCCTTTTCTTTCTTCAAAAAGCGCGCTAGCCGCATTTCAAGCTCTTCGTGGATATCAAGCGTGCCGTTGAGAAAGCGTGACCCTGTACAGCCGGAGCCATATCTATCGATTGCCTTTTTTGCTGCCTCGATAACTTTTGGGTGCTGGGTTAGACCTAGGTAATTGTTGCTTCCGATCATTATAAGCTTCTGCCCATTGACCGAGACAACAGGCCCAGCGCCTGAGTTTAGGGGTTTGAAGTATGGATAAAGGCCTGCCGCTATGGCCTCCTTGTGGCGGGTGTAGCTTGTGCATTTTGAAAACAGGTCTTGCATGGCGGATTATTTTAGATATATAATCTGTAAATGCAAGCTATCAACCCAGCAACTCTCGAAGTTCTAATAAGGCAGGATGAAACACCAGTAGATAAAATTGACGAAATTGTCAAAAAGGCACGCGTTGCTCAGAGGAACTGGGCGAGCTTGCCATTTAGAGAGCGTGGAAAATATGTCAAGCTCACTAGCGATGAAATACTCTCCAAGCAGGATTACATTGCAGAGGTCATAGCAAGAAATACAGGCAAGCCCATAGCAGAGGCATACACAAGTGAGATCTACCCAGTTCTCTATCTGGCGAAATATTTTGCTGGTAAGAGTCTTGGTGAGCAGGAGGAAATTCCCTTGGGATTCTTCAATCTCATGGGCAGAAGATCCAGGATTGTGTGGAAGCCAGTTGGACTAGTCGCGGTCATCTCGCCGTGGAATTATCCATTCGCGATAACACTCGGAAACATGCTAATGGCCCTTTTGGCCGGCTGTGCTGTGGTTGCCAAGCCATCGGAGCATACCATTCTGGTTACTAGAGTCATAGAAGATATTCTTAAAGAGGCAGGGTTCCCTGAGGGGTTGATTGGTATTATTTATGGTGATGGGCGACATGCCAAGGCGCTTATTGATGCCCGACCTGACAAGGTAATTTTCACAGGGAGCGTGCAGACAGGAAAACAAGTCATGACGCAGTGCGCAGGCCATCTTGTACCTGTTATCCTTGAACTCGGTGGTAAAAATCCTGCTATTGTTCTTGATGATGCTCATATCGAAAATGCAGTTCGTGGAATCATGTGGGGCGGATTCACAAATTCAGGTCAGGCTTGCGCTTCTGTGGGGCGAGTCTATGTTCAAAACAAGGTTTATGATGAATTCCTCAGGTTTTTAGTTGACGGCACCCGTGCCTTGAGGCAGGGCGACCCACTCAAGATCGACACAGATGTAGGTGCTATTACAACTGAAACTCAGTTGAAAAAAATTGATCAGCTGGTGAAAAATGCAGTCTCCAATGGGGCTAGGGTTTTATGCGGTGGGAAGATCCAAGGCCCCGGCCATTTTTATGAACCGACTATCTTGATTGATGTAAAAAACGACATGGAGATAATGCAGGAAGAGGTTTTTGGCCCTGTGATTCCAGTAATGAGATTCGAGGGTGAGGAAGAGGCAGCCAAGCTTGCAAACGACTCTCGATTTGGCCTCACCGCCTCTGTGTGGTCGCGTGATATCAAACGTGCTGAAAGACTTGCGTTGAAGCTAGAGACTAGCACAGTTGTTATTAACGATTGTTCATATACTTATGGTCTGTGTGAAACCCCATGGAGTGGCATGAAGGAATCTGGGTTCGGTGTCACACACTCGGTTCTGGGCATGTTTGAATTTTTACGACCCCTACACTTAAATCTCAACTATAAACCCAAGATGAAATCAATGTGGTGGTTTCCGTACAATGAGGATTTAATCAAAGCTACCAAAGGGATGATGGATTTTATGTTCACAAATAGGGCAGGCGATAAGCTAAGGGCCTTAAAGAAACTAAAGAGCATCTTGAAACGGACATGAGTTCAGAGATTTTAGACCTGAGGGGATTTCAACCCTTGAGTTTTGACAAGGTAATTGATTGGAACACCCCTTTTCAGACCGTCTATGACATGCTGAAAAAAAGATCCGCTTACAAACTTGAATCACAGGGCAGGCAGCTAATCAGATTCGAAGAAGATTTACCGGGTAGACTAGGGCTTCAAAACCATCTCCATTTCAAGCCTGAATATAACTATGGATTGCGTCAGGCTCTAGTCTATATCGAGTCTATAGGTGGAAGAACTGACCTAAGGGACGAGAAAGAGAGCTATCGGTCCCTTGTCAAGGGGTATCTTCAGATACTGGAAGAACTCGAGAAAAGATATGCAAGTGCGACGCTATTGGGATTTAAAAAAGGTGACGAGGATAAATTGACTCGTATGATTGATATCACCCGGGAGCAGAAAACCCTGGTGGCCCGATGGGATGGGGAGTACACAAGGATCTCTCATGAGCTGAACACGGTTGCTCCAGATCAAAAGCTCTTTATATCCGCAGTCGGTGTTGAGTTGGTTATAAAGAACCGCACTAGGAATAATGATCTTTTGGTCTTGCTCGAATTTCAAGGGGGTTCAGCCAATGTCAGCT
>SBBU01000362.1 GCA_005239585.1 Planctomycetaceae bacterium | reverse complement strand
TGGCAAGTATGAGCCAAGAACCCCGGAATCAATCAAGAAACGGCTCAAGGCCATTCGTAATGAGGTTGGGAAAATCAAGGCCGACCCCGATCTAGCGAAGGAGGATTGGCAAAGATTTCAGGAGGATATCTTCACCCAGTCTCCGGACGGTCGCAAGTCAGCCCCTGCGATTCAAGGAGTGACATGGGACGAGGTCGGCAATTCTCTTCTGGCCCATCTGGAGTGGCTCGCTAAAATCATAAGGGCGCTCAAGGCCTCGGGGAAATTAAAAGGCACACTGAAAAAGGCGCTCATTGACAAGCACGAGACAGTGCGAGTGGCGTTGCTCAAGCTACCGGCCTGGGCCCGTCCCGCCCTTTGGACGCGTAAAAAGCGTAGGGCCAGATGAAAAAGCATGTTCTTGGAAAATGAAGAACCCTCTGTAATTCATTGGCCAAAGGACGTGGCCCGCGCCCTCCGTAAAAAGCCAAGCGCTACACGGCTGCATGTCAAGCACGATTCTGCCCATGAGATTGACAATGGTCAAAAGCGCTTGTACAATCGTTTTCGATGAAGATAAAAATAGCCAAGGAGATTGGCTATTGTTATGGTGTCCGGGACGCAGTAGATGCCACTGTAGAGGCTGCTGCCAAGGGCACTGAACCTGTTTATACTTTAGGTCCCGTCATTCACAATCCACAGACCATAGAGATGCTTGAGAAGCATTATCATGTCAAGACTGCAAACTCGACAGAGGAGGTAAAGGATCAAGGGACTGTGGTGGTGAGGGCGCATGGAGCTACACAGGACCAAATCAGTGACCTAAAAGGGCGTGGTCTAAACGTTATAGATGCAACCTGCCCATTTGTCTTGAAGACACATAATAAAGTCAAAGAATTTGCCTCGGAAGGGTATCATGTAGTTATATTTGGTAAGAAAGCACATCCGGAAGTGATTGGGATAATGGGACAGGTGGAGGCTGAGTGCACTGTAATCGAGCATAAAGAGGACCTGGATCACCTAAAATGGCATCTCAAGATAGCAACAGTTTTTCAGTCAACTGTGACGTATGATGACTTTAAATGGGCCTTGCCTGTTATAGCTGAAAAATGTTACGAACTGAAGGTTCTGAAGACGATTTGTGAGGTTACTATAACAAGGCAGAAATATACGAATCAGATTGCTAAAGAGGTTGATGCGATGGTCATTATCGGCGGAAAGAATTCTTCAAATACTAAAAAGCTGGCGCAGATGTGCCAAGAGTACGTCAAAACTTTCCACATTGATGACGTAAAGGAGCTTGATCCTATAGACCTTTCGTGGGCAAAGTCAGTTGGAATTTCGTCCGGCACCTCAACTCCAGATTCGGTTGTCGCGGCCATTGTAGACTCTTTAAAAAAGAGATATAACGCCTCTGTAGAATCAGATGAGACCGAGCAATAATTCTTCAGTCTCAAAGGGGCAATTCATGGCAGTTCGTGTTGAAGGTTCCAGTATGGAGCCGACTATCTGCAGAGGTCAGACAGTCTTGGCCAAAAATACCGAGAAACCACCCCGGAAAGGTGATGTCGTGTTGATAAAAACACAAGATGAAAGACTTGTTGTTCACAGAGTTGCATCAACTTTTCATATTGGTGCCAGGTTTTATCTGGTTCATAAAGGCGATAATTCGAGTGAATGGGGACTGGCATCCTCTCAGGATATTGTCGGAATTGTCCCTGATGTCAGTAAGAAAATGACAGGAATAGGACCGCTGGGATTTTTAAGATTCTCTACTCTCCTCCCTGCAAATTTACCTTTCTGGATCAGGAGATCGGCGATTAATTCTCTTCGATTCATATTTAGGAGATTTTACCATGCTCAGAAAAATTGAATGTTATTTAGCACCGGGGAAGTTGGATGCTCTTAGGGATCTGCTCCTCAAGAATAGGATAGAAGGTATGAGTGTGATCAGCGCGGAGGGATTTGGTACTAGGAGCAAGAAGAATAAAGGCAAGCCTGAGTTGGAAAAAAGGGTAAAAGTAGAAATTGTCATGGATGAACAGAGAGTGGATGAAATCATTTCAGGTATCCGTAAGCTGGCAGTCGCGGGCTCGATCAGTCCGGGGATGATCTTTGTAGTGCCAGTTGAGGATGCCCTTAGACTCTCCACACGAGAGGTGGGCAAGAGCGCTATTTTTTAGGGGACTTTATGGCAGTGAAAATGGTTCAGAAAAAGCGTGTTGAGGAGAACCTAAATCCGTGGGATATTGCTGTTCATCAGTTAAGACAAGTCTGTGACTTGATAGATATTGACGAGGGTGAGTTCAAATGGATGGCGACGCCCAGAAAGGTTTTAACAGTAGGTGTTCCTGTCAGGATGGATGATGGTCGAATCGAGGTCTTTCAAGGTCACCGTGTCCAACACAATATTACACGAGGCCCAGCCAAGGGTGGAATAAGATTTCATCCCGGAGTTACTCTGGATGAAGTCAAAGCGCTTGCAATGTGGATGACCTGGAAATGTTCAGTCATGGGGCTCCCATTT
>SBBU01000225.1 GCA_005239585.1 Planctomycetaceae bacterium | reverse complement strand
GGGGATCAGTAACTATCTTTCAGGCGGTTCGTTGGCTACGGAAAAATGCAGGTTGATGGCGCGGCCGTCTCCGAAAAATTTACGGAACCTCTGTTAATACCAATATCAGGTAAAGTTTTCAGGGTAACGTAATGGAGAGATGATACTATGAAGCATCCGAAAATTGATTCTTATGTGGTTAATGCCAAAATCTGAACCGGTTCGGATTTTGGGGACGAGTCTAGCCGCCTTGGTGCTTAAAGCCATGACACTCATGAAAAAGCTAATTTCCGGACGTATTAAGTGCTATAAACGTGATCGCTTTAGCTCAAAAAAATGCTCACCGGTGAGCATTTTTTTCCAAGGGCTGGTGTATAGTCACATTTAAAAGCACAAGTTTTTTTCTAGGATGGTATTAAACAACTGCTCTAGAGCTTATGTAATCAAGGTTACACATTGCGAGCCTTGAGATCGACTTGCCTATAACAAATTACGCGTATTATGTAATCAGCTACACGTGCTTGAAGAGGCCTTTAACGAGCTTTGCGTCCTTGTCGACGAGCGTTATTGGCCTTCCCTGAGGCGTTATGTTCTTCTGCGTATGGTCAATACCAAAGGAATTTAATATCGTTGCGAATAGATCTTTGATCACAACGGGCTTGTCTTTTACCTCTATGCCCTTGTCGTCTGTAACCCCAACTGTTTGGCCACCAAGAACGCCACCGCCCGCCAACACAATGGTCCAAGCCTTTGGATAGTGGTCACGACCGTTTCTTTCATTTATCCTTGGTGTTCTTCCGAATTCGCCCATCCATATAACCAGTGTCTCTTCCAACAAACCACGTTCGTTTAGGTCATTTATCAACGTACTGTACGCAGGATCTAGGATCCCCATAAGATTTTTAGTTTTATCAAAGTTGTCATCATGAGTATCCCATCCACCCAGCGTGACCTCAACAAATCGCACGCCGGCTTCGACAAGCCTGCGGGCAAGCAAACATCCCTGGCCAAAATTGTGCCTGCCGTAGGACTTGCGTACCGAATCATTCTCAAGCGAGACGTCAAATGCCTTTGTAAGCTGTGACTTTATCATCCTAGAGGCCTTTTTATACATCTCCTGATGAGCCTGGCTCTCTGCAGCACCCCGAGACTTGGCAAATTCCTTTTCGATGTCTTCGAGAAGCAAGAGCTTCTCATCCAGCCTCTTTTCGCTAAAGGCGCCGCGTGGGTGCAAATTCTCAGGCGTCTGATTCGGATTCTGCACTATGAAAGGATTATATCGCTCACCAAGAAAACCAGACCCTGTCGCGGCCCCACCTATGCTTACATAATTAGGCAAATCGAAATCGTCTTTCGCTACCCTAGAAACTATAATAGAACCGATGCCGGGATGCTGAACTGCAGGCTGAGGTGCATAACCTGTATGAACAAAATAACTTGCCCTAGCGTGATCTCCTTCTCTCGATGTTACAGATCGAATTATAGCCAGATGCTTGGCCTGACTCGCAAGTAAAGGCAGATGCTCTGATATATGCACACCTGTCACACTAGTCTTTATATCCTTGAATGGCCCCCCTGTATCTTTTCCAGGTTTAGGATCAAATGTATCTAACTGGCTGGGGCCGCCCGCCATCCACAACAAGATGCAATTCTTGATCTTCTTCTTTCCGCCAGTATCCTGCGTTCCAAAAACCGGTATATTCATCTGGCTTGCTACAATTGCACTCACAAGACCTGTAAACCCGGTCTCTAGGAACTGTCTGCGATTGAGATCGCAAGGATTTGATAATTCCATATTTCCTCCCTTTAATGATTAAAGAAAAATTCACTTGTGTTAAGCAATACCCAGAACAGATCCTTATATGCGTCCTTATTGTTTCCATGTGATGAAATAAAATCTTGGAATTTTTTTCTCTCGCCCTCTACAGGCAGTCTTGAAAGCGATGCGAGGAACATTGCATCGATTCGTTCATCCGGGCTCTTTTTTGAATTCAGAATTTTGGTCAGGTTACCTTCATCAGCAAGGAGTAACTCCTGTGTAAAGCGGCTGTTCATCATGAAAAGGGCTTGTTGAATAGTCCCTTCATAGTCTAATGCCTCATTCATCTCATCATTATCAAAGATGATAACAAACCGTTGAAGCGCATTTGCTAAAAACTTCTCAAGATCTTCACTCTTACCTGTCTTCTGTCTTGCCCTGAGAATATCTTCGACACCAACAGTCCTCATAAGGGCGTCAAAGAGCTGCTCTGGACTCAATGGCCTGAGCAATGCTTTAGAAAAGTTATCCTTGTCCTTTTGGTTGTTGTCAGAATATTTTGAAGAGAGCTGATATGTTTTAGTGTTTGTCACCATACGAACAAGGCGTTTCAAATCAAAGCCGTTACGCACAAAATCATTGGTTAACAGATCAAGCAACTCAGGGTGAAGAGGTTTACTTGTCTCACCATAATCATCTATTGGATTGAAGATGCCTCTTCCAAAGAAATGGGCCCACATGCGGTTCACAAGAGCCCTGCCAAAGTACGGGTTATCCGGCGATATCAAGAGTTTTGTAAAGGCATCTCTTCTATTATCCTTATCTTCCATCTTAGGTGTAGTGTTTATTATAAACTTTGGCGGCACGACCTTAGTGGTATTGGGCAGCATACCTTCTCCACGTCTTCCTTCGAATAATTCATACGCCTTTATTTTGTTATCTGCACCTCTAACCTCTTGACGCCTTACCCTTGTAAAGAAGGACGTCATACCCCAAAACTCAGTCTGTTTCCATTTCTCGTATGGATGATCATGACACTGCGCGCATTGAAGCCTAATCCCCATGAAAAGACTCATAGTCTTCCCAGCTACAGTAGCAGCATCAGTATTCCACCTTAACAAATAAATAGTCTCTGGATTTGTGTCGCTTTGTCCTTGAGCAGTAAGAAGTTTTTGCACAAAGAGATCATATCTAGTATTTTTTTTGAACTCCTCCTCAAGCCACTTTTGGAAAGGACTCCTGTAGACCGCTTCAAATCGACGTCTGAATTCTCTGCCGATAAGCCACGCCTGCCACCATGTAGCCCAGTGCTTGGCATAAAATGGGCTCTCAAGAAGCTCATCTATTTTCTTTTTTCTCTTATCAGTACTTGTATCACTCGTGAACTTGAGCACTTCATCAGGAGATGGTAACTGACCTGTTATATCAATTGATACACGCCTTAAAAACTCCGCATCATTGGACATCCCAGAGGGAACAAGTTTTTCTTTTTTCCATGCTTCCTCTAGTATCCTATCAATCTCAGCTGAAACAGAGAATTCATCAGCATTTATATCCGAACTTTTTCCAGAACCGGGGAATAGAATCAAAACTGTTAAAGATAACAGAAAAAGTGCCCAGTTTCGTCTCATAGCGAAACCCTCCTATAGAATATCTGCCTAGAACTGTACAGTGTATCTAACACCCAAATATATTGACGACTTTGCACTGCAGAAAAGTACATGCACAGAGAAAAATTTCACATCTATATATCAAAATTTATGATTTCATGCTCATTGGTTGCATCTAGAAG
>SBBU01000111.1 GCA_005239585.1 Planctomycetaceae bacterium | reverse complement strand
CTTCAATATCGCCGCCAAGTGGCGGCCAGTGATATGGAGCTGCAGGCTCGACACAAAAGACCTGATCCACCTCGAGTGGAAGATAAATCTTTCGCCCATAACGTTCAGGCCAGTCAGGCCCGAGAAATGGTCCAAGCTCATGCACGTCGTAACCTATAGGATGACCAGTTGCATGCCTGTAGCTTGGAAATCCCTCTCCCATTATTGAATCACGCGCAATTTTGTCTATATCAACACCTTTAACACCCGGCTTCATTCCCTCAACTGCAAGATCGATCGCCTTTCGTGTAACCGCAAAGAGCCTAAGAATTTCGTTCGGAGGCCTGGCTTCTCCCGGCTTTAGGACGTATGCACTCCTCTGCAAATCTGAACATAGGCCTTTGTATAAGATACCATAATCGAGCTTGACAATGTGACCCGGTTCAATAATGCGTTCCGAATGAGATGAATGTCCCCTCAAGAGTCCTGTATTTATAACAGGATTCTCGCTAGGATCCCATGCATGCCCAACACCGAGCCGCCTCATCTCTTCATGCATGGAATCGGCTAGTTCTCGCTCAGTTGTCTTGCCCGGAGTGATGCATTCCCTTGAAAGCGCCTTGCGCATAATTTTCTCCGTGATCACTGCAGCTTCACGAAGAATCTCCACCTCACCTGTCAGGCGGCGGCTTCTAAAGGCAATAATAAGATCTTCAGCCGGGACCAGCCGATTTCTCCACTTTGAATCAAGGTTTTTTTGCATGGCATGATAAAGACCCAAACTCAGACCGTCTGCCAAATTGGTTGTCTCTGAATAATTGATTGCGATTTTTCCCGGGTTGAATCCACTGATCATTTCGTTCACTTTTGGCCAGAACTCGTGTCCTCGGTAGGGTTCAATCTTGTCATAGATCCCCGTCTCGAAAACCGAGTCAACATTAAATCCCACCACAATAGCATGGCGGTAAAGCCTCTCTTTACTCCTGTAGAAGAATAGGGCCCCCAACGCTGTAACTCGGTCTCCTCCCAGATCCCTAGCTATTGGATCTATGTTGTATTCTCGCGTCAGAACAAGCCAACTTTCCACCCCTGCACTATCCATAGCATTAGGAAGGAGTTCATTTACACGCCGTTTCTTAACTAGGTTATCCATAATCCAGAGAGATTAGTAAAAATTTGATATGTGGAATGCAAGATTTGCGAAGAGTCAAAAGCAGGCTTGTCATTAGCAACTTGCCCATTTCCCCGAAGGTCTCGCCTACCATCCGTCGATCACCCACAAGACCGTTTGCGGGATAGTCAGATATTCAGCCTTGCTAGATGTAACTACGACCTCATCTTTAAGCCCAACCTCAACATCTCCTTTCATCTCCGGCCAATTAAATATGGCCGCAGGTTCTACACAGAAAACTTGGTCTACCTCAAATGGCAGATAGATCTTCTGACCATAGATCTCGGGCCAGTCCGGACCTATATATGGACCAAGGTCATGTACATCATAACCTATTGGATGACCAGTAGCGTGCGTGTAGCTGGGAAATCCTTCGTTTATTATCGCCTGGCGAGCAATTTTATCAATGTCCACTCCCCTAACACCGGGCTTTATTGCCTCAACTGCAAGATCAATTGCCTTGCGAGTTGCTGTGAAAAGCCTAATTATTTCCTTTGGGGGCTCGCTTTCGACATGTTTTAAGACATAGAGACTTCGTTGCAGATCTGAACAAAGTCCCTTGTGAACAATCCCACAACCAACATTGACAATGTGGCCCGGCTGGATCACACGATCAGAAGGGAATGAATGACCTCTCAAGAGCCCAGTATTTATGATAGGATTAGCACGTTGATTCCAGGTATGACCGACTCCAAGGCGTTTTATTTCTTCATTGATAGCATTTGCAAGTTGTCGCTCTGTGGTCTTTCCCGGCGTGATAAATTCCCTCGAAAGGGTCTTACGCAGAATCCCTTCTGTAACCATTGCCGCCTTGCGAAGGGACTCTACCTCACCTGCGATGCGACGGCTACGAAATCCAATAACAAGATCTTCAGATGTAACCAGACGGCTTTTCCACACCTGATCAAGATACTTCTGCAAAGCCATATAAAGACCTGAACTCAGGCCATCTGCCAGATTAGTTGTCTCAGAGCAATTTATCGCAATTCTTTTTGGATTGAATTCGCTTATCAGCTTATTCAGCTTTGGCCAAAATTCATAACCGCTGTAGGATTCAACTTTGTCGTAGACTTGTGTCGCAGCAAGCGGATCGACATCGAATCCAACTACCAGTGCATGACGCTCTAATTTACCCTTATTAACGCAGAAAAAGAGGGCCCCTAAATCAGTGATGCGATCCCCTCCCACATCTCTAGCCAATGGATCTGGATTGTATTCCTGTGTCAGAATGAGCCAGCTACTGATTCCGGCTCGCTCCATAGCAGGAAGAAGCAGCTCATCAACTCGCTGCTTTATAACCGGGGTATCCATATCTCACAAAGTATAACATCTATGCTCTATTGAATTCAAATATCAAATTACCTCAAAGAATTTCTCACTCGCCAGAGACTATATGTATAACAGAGCATGGAGTATAATGGTGAGAACTGCCTTATCTGAAAAACGAGTGCGAAACCCTGAAGAATACCAACTTGCAAGAAATATCTTGCAGGGCGACCGCAGCGCCCTTGAGAGTCTCTTTCACACCTACATAGAAAAACTCTACGAATACATCTACTACCAGAGCGGGCAAAATAAATATATGGCAGACGAAGTCATCCAAGAGACCTGCGTTGATGCCATTGAAGGGCTGGAAAAATTCCGTGGCGATTCAAGCCTCTATACGTGGCTTTGCGCCATAGCCAGAAACAAATTAAGTGATGCAAAACGAAAACAGGTTAAAGCTATCTCTGTAGGTCATAAAGAGCTTGAGGAAATTGCTGAGCGACTAGACAAAGAGTTCATAGGTGACAAACTGCAAGGCAATAACCTTAATGGCGCCATTAGCATGTCCCTCACGAGTTTGCCGCCTCATTATCAGCAGGCATTGATCGCAAAATACATGAATGGTGAGTCACTGGAGCAAATGTCCCGTAAACTAAATCTCTCAGTAAAGGGCGTGGGCTCGTTACTTTCAAGGGCACGAGAGGCATTCAAAGAGTCCTTTCTCCGAATTTCCAAAGAAATGGAGGTGTAATTATGGCTGATAAACCAACTGACCCACTCGATGAGAACTTAAAGAGAATGATTCCCAAACACAAGCCTGTTCAAATGCCACAGTCCTTGAAGGACAAAATTTATGAAACGATGAAGAACAGACAGGATGAATTTGCAAAAAACAGACCAGAAATAAAACCAGTGCACTGGATCTGGTATTTGACCGCTGCAGCTTGTCTCGTTCTTGGCCTTGGAATTTACTTTTGGATGCAGACCCCTGTCGATTTACCTGTACAACTAGTCTCTGGCAAGGCCCGAATAACAGAGAACCGCATATCAACCTCTCAACTTAAGCCAGCCACAGTAAGACTCCCTGATAGCACAATCGTACACCTCGAAAGAGATAGCGAACTAGTAATTAAAGAGAAAAAAAATAATGAGATCGTACACCTAAAACTCGAAGAGGGCTCCGCCAGCTTTGACGTCCCAAAGCGATCGAGCCCGCTTGAGATAGAG
>SBBU01000115.1 GCA_005239585.1 Planctomycetaceae bacterium | reverse complement strand
CTACACAAGTCCGGCAAGGATGTTAAAGCTTTAATCTCAGAAGTAAGACAAGCAATAAAAGGCACCAATGATGAGGAGATGCGATCAAGGTTAAATGCAGTGATCAAGATCTTAAGTGAAGGTGAATGGAAAAAAATCAAGGAGAGCCCGCTAACTGGGAGATACTATCACACCATGTTCATAACAGGCGATAAAATGCTAGTTTGGGGCGGATACTCAGGTAAGGCTTCTAATGATGGAGCTATATACCACATTACAAAAGGTAGCTGGACTAAGATGGCTGAATCGCCTCTCGAAGGCAGATACCATCATGCATCAGCTTTATCTGTTGATATGCTCATTATATGGGGTGGAATAGAAACAGGAGGAAAATGCTTTAATGATGGCGCTATCTACGACATTAGCAATGACAAATGGACGAAAATCAAGGAATGCCCGCTAGAAGAAAGATTTAAACACACAATGGTTGCAATAGATGACAAAATAGTTATCTGGGGAGGATTCAAAATCAAATCAAAAAAAAAGATTCATAATGACGGCGCACAATATAATATAAAATCTGACACATGGACAAAAATAGACGCATGTCCAATTGCAGAAAGATATAGTCATAAAGCCCTTGCAGTACAAAATAATATGATTATATGGGGCGGTCATACCAACAGCGGTTATTCAAATGAAGGTGCAATATATGACATTACTAAAGATAAATGGAGTAAGATTAAACAAAGCCCATTAGAAGGAAGGTATTTTTTCTCGGCCGATATCGTTGATAAAAATCTAATAATCTGGGGTGGTTATAATTCGAAGGAAGTTTTTAATGATGGCGCCATATATGATGTCGAAAACGACACGTGGAGCAATATTAAAGAGTCTCCAGTAGATGGAAGATACTGGCATTCAAGCACTGTTATTGAAGGAAAAATATTTATTTGGGGCGGAACCTCCAAAGGTCCAAAAAGAGATGGGCTTATATATAATCCATCTAAAAAGTACTGGATTCACCTTAAAGAGAGCGTACTTGATGAGAGATATATTCACGGTGCAGTCGCGTATAGAAATAAAATAATCCTGTGGGGGGGAATGGATGCGTCTAACATATTTTACAACGACGGCGCAATATTTGAACTTCCAGTTTTGTTGAATGATTAGAATATTTACGCCAGTATTGAACTGTCAGAAACCCTCAATATCTCCACAACATCATCTACTGTTTTTGCATTCTCGAGGCGGCTTTTAAGATAGTCACTTGAGAGCAGTGTGCTAATCCTTTCAAGTATCATGATGTGCGAACCCTCGTCATGTGTCGGGCTAAGCAGTAAAAATATTATATTTACAGGCCGACCGTCCATTGAGTTATAATCGACCCCTACTTTAGACTGTCCAATCGCACAAAGGGCCTTTTTCAAGCCATCCACGCGGGCATGCGACAGCGCAATGCCCTCGCCCAGTCCAGTGCTAGCGATTCGCTCGCGCTTGATAATAGAATCAAAGACACCATTGAGGTTTACCCCATTATCTACCACTGCAAGTCTCTCAACCAGTTTTTTGATTACAAATTCCTTTGGCTCTGAACCTATATCAAGGATGATGGCATCCTTCGGACAAAGTTGTGTAAGAGAGAGAACCCTTCTCCCTTCAAATTCGTCTCGTATGGGTCCTACAAGCTCTTCGAGGACGTCCTCCAGTGTGACAAGACCAGTTAAACCTCCTGAACCATCTCTTACGAGAAACATATGCGAGTGCATGTTGAGAAACTTGCGAAGCAGCTCTTCGCAGGACAGTGATTCCTGCACAAATCCAATGGGCCGTTTCAGCTTTGATACTTCCGGTGTCTCACCAAGCTTCTTGACAACATCCTTCACATGCAATAACCCAGTGACTTCACCCGAACTCGACATGACAGGATAACGAGAGTGATAAACCTTCGACATGATCTGTTGTGTTTCACTCCACGGCAGTTCTTCAGAAAGACATATAACCTTTTGCCATGGTATCATTACATCCCTTACTGACAACTCACCAAAATCAAGCACATTTTCCATCATCAATAATCTTGATAGCGTAAATGCCCCCTTTTCATGGGAAGCTGCGAGAATTAATTTCAGCTCCTCTTCTCCATGAGCAAGCTCAAGTTCATTGACTGGTGGAATCTTGATCAGCTTAAGAATGAGATTCGTACATCCATTTACAATCCAGAGCGGGACATAAAATATGATGTGGAATATCTTCATAACGTTTGTTGTTGCAAGAACTGCCCTTTCTGCTTTTCTCACTGCAATTATCTTGGGCACCTGTTCTCCCAAAATCAGCACCATAAATGTTACAAACAAAAATGCTGAGACTGCTGAGAGTGTGTGTGAAACTCCCGGGGAAAGCCATGGGGGATGGCCAATTATAGATTCAAAAAGGCGTGCAAAAACAGGCTCGCCTATCCACCCCAAACCTAATGTTGCAACAGTTATGCCAACCTGATTACTGGCTAAATAGTGGTCAAGCTTGTTGATAATCTCCAGGCTAGCCTTTGCCCTCGGATTCCCAGAATCTGCAAGTACCTTCAGTCTTGTTGCACGTGCCTTTACAAGCGCAAACTCGGCCATGACAAAAAATGCATTTAAGAAGATTAAAATTACTGCAACAACCAGATATGCAATCTGCTCTATCATGAACCTGAAATGACTGTTCTGCCGACCACTTCACTCGTTCCAACTACATTAAGGAGCTTGAAGAGCTTTTCCGTCTTTTGTTCAATGGCTTGAAATACTGCATGATCAGCAGGAAGGTCCCAAAAAAGTTTCTTGAACGGTCCTGCCGCCTTTTTGCGTGTTTTGTAAATATTCTGCTCGATTGTTTGATCAGACTTGAACTCATCCTTTAGCTCTTTTTTGATCCACTCGTAAATTTCATTCTTAAATTCTTCCGGCAGGTGGTTGAACATTATATTCTGGAACTCGGTAGCAAGGTGGATCTCAACAGTCCCTGTTGCAGGAAACCTCGGGAATAATTCTTCAGTTAGAGTAGAGGCGCCATGTTGTACAGTTCCACCTAGACCAAATGATCGAGCTGATTTGGATATCGCCTCATGGACTAGAAAATCCACATCGACCATCTTTACTGTACCATCAGGCATTGGAATTCCGCCATGACTAGTGCCTGTTTGCACACTTGTCTTACTAATAGACTTCAACCCTTCTAATTCGTTATTCAAACCCTTTATGAATGTTTCAAACTCTTCAACTGTAGAATTTTTGCCTCCAACCTCGCCGATTTCTCCACCAATTGATATAAATGATCCAGACCCAAGGTTACGGATGAATTTGACCATTTCTGCTGTGCAGTGAAAATTATCTCTTTGTTGCTCTCTTATAGTTGGCTTGGAAAGATCAACAAGAGTAGAGGCATCTATATCAATATTTCGAAATCCGGCCTCTACAGCATCGCTAGCGAGCCTCTTTATAGAGTTTATTTCTGCCTCTGGATCCTTTTTAAAGCTTTTCATGCTGAACTGGAAGTGATCACCCTGAATGAAGATAGGACCCTTGAATCCCTCTTTTATTGCGGCACCAATGCATGACGTGAAATACTCTGAAGGAGTCTGCTGTGTATACTTCATCTCAGATTTAGCAATCTCAAATATAAATGCGCCGACATTGTTTCTAATAGCAGCTCGTATAATTGCCCTTGCAGTATTGTATGTTGCAAACCTTATATTGAATGCTGGGACAGTGAATCCATGAGCTTGACCCTTTGCCACATGATCATACAAGGCCATGGTAGATCCAGAGGAAATCCCCTTTGACTTGGCAATTTCCGTAATCTTGTTATTACACTCCCTGTTAAAAGTTGGATCATTTTTCAGCGCGTTTTCTCTTACAAGATTTTCAATTTGCCCAAGCTCTACAGTTTTCATCTAATCTACACCCTAATTTCTACTTTAATACCAATCAAATTTTTGTTCCTTTTAAGAATTGGCTCGACCTCATTTTTAATAAAGGTGCCCACCTGATCTCCAGCAATCCCTACATAAAGAGCGGGCCTCAAAAGCCGCACAAAGCCCTTAAAAGCAGGGTCTTTTTTTAACGTGCTTATTAAATCTGAAGATTTTAAGGAATGTTTTCTTAATTTTTCGTGTAGTTTTTGCCTGTCTTTGCCGCTCGATGCAGCACGAGCCAGAATCTCCTCTGTAGCCACCAGAGGCAGGTGATTCATAACATTTTTCTTGATTTGCCCTCTGTTTACTTGAAGACCTTCAGTTATATAGATTGCCAGTCTCAAGACAGCATCAGCGGCAAAAAACATCTCAGGGAGTGTTACCCTTCGAGATGCCGAGTCATCCAATGTACGCTCAAACCACTGACTTGCTGTTGAAAATGCCTGATTTTGCTGGAGTGAAATGATAAATCTTGCTAGTGAACATATTCTCTCACAAAGTACAGGATTTCTCTTATAAGGCATTGCCGAGGATCCAACCTGCTCTCTTTCAAAAGGTTCATATAGCTCCTGATCGTGCTGTAGTAACCTAATATCGGCAGCAAACTTGTAGAGTGACTGTGCAATATTCGAAAGTACAGCACAAACTCTAGAATCTAATTTTCGCGAATATGTCTGCCCTGAAACAATCAACCACTTTTTAAATCCAAAAGCACATGCAAGCAATCTGTCAAGTTCTTTGACCTTTTTTTTGTCCTTGAATATACCCAGATAACTTGCCTGTGTCCCCACCGCACCTTTTGCCCCCAAAAACTTGATCGAATCGATCACAAAATCAAGCTCTTTGAGATCATCTACAAAATCTGAAAGCCAGAGGCACGCCCTCTTTCCAACAGTAGTTAGTTGAGCCCGTTGAAAATGCGTAAATGCCATGGTTTCGAGATCTTTGTTCTTCAGCGCAAATTTGCGCATTTTGTCTATAAGATTAACTAGATAATTTCTGACGAGAAAAAGTGCGGCTTTTATTATTATTAAATCAGTATTGTCGGTTACGAAAGCGCTTGTCGCCCCGAGGTGTATGATTTTACCGGCAGTGGGACATACCTCAGCATAGGCCCTTATGTGTGCAACGACGTCATGTCGAATTTTCTCCTCATGTTTTCTTACTGACTCGAAATCGATGTTATTAACATTTTTCTCAAGCTCCTTGATCTGTTCATCAGTTATATCAAGGCCAAGATTCCTCTGAGCCTTTGCTAGCTCAAGCCAGAGATGTCTCCAAATCACATATTTTTTGTGATTTGAAAATATAGAGAGCATCTCTGGTGAGGTATATCTCTCTTCAAATGGGCTAATGTACATTCTCTGATTTACTTGATTCATCCCGCACTTTGGACTAGTTTAACACTAGTCCCTCCACTAAATTTCGTTTCACAATACATATTTGATTCTACTATTTCTACTGGGCAAAAGTGCGGGGTTCATCAAGCGGTCTCTCCGTATTTCCCGTATTTCTTTGAAATCAACATTAGATTTAAGAAATTTATCAAAAAGTGGGTTAAGATAGGAGCTAAAAGGCAGTTAGTCCATTGGAACTGGAAGCCAAATACAAGTCCCACAAAGAATGCATATAGCGGCCAGATAATCATCTTCGCACTTATTGGCCAGTGAACAAGTGCGAAAATAACAGTTGTCAATGGGAGACCAATATTCTGCATCATTGCACCTCTAAAGAATATCTCCTCAGAAATACTGCTTACAAGGGCAATAATCAGGCATTCACCTCTAGGCTGTTTTCCAAGGATAAATCCGAACTCCTCTTCTAGATCACGGGCACTCGGCAAAATGCCAATAGCTACCCTGTTTAAGAGTAATATTATGATGCCACAGCCTATACCGAGTAGTATGACAATATTATCATGAGGGGTTAGAAGTTCAAGGAGCTTCACCTTACCCGTAAAATGGATCCAAATAGATCCTGCGAGGCCTATAAACCCATAAAAAAGCACACAGAAAAAGAGGGATACGCGTCTTGTAATGCTATAACCTAAAATCATTCAAGTGATTAGAAATAAATTGGTTTGCCAAATCTTCCCCTAATTCCGTCCAAAATACCTAAAAAAACAGCCCTTCCAATCCCCAAATACCTCTTGTCTCTACGCAGAAACAAACCAAAATAACTCGCAAAAATTGTCCTTATTGCAGATAACAATGAGTAGATTAGAGCCACCGAGCCGCCAAACAGATAGAAATTGGAATGCTTTCTCAATAAAAGCAGATGGTTTCTGGCCTGAAGATAGACCATAAATGGTCTACCTATTCTCCCTGAATCTCTATGACCTTTGTGCCATATCAATGATGAAGGTTCCACAATGAACCTATAACCTTTCTTTGACAACCGTATACACCAGTCAGCCTCCTCGTCATATATGAAGAACTGATCATCTAGCATGCCAAATCTTCTTATAATATCACTCTTGATAAACATTGCACAACCAGTGATACGGTCAACTCGAACAGATTGAGAAAACTGTCCTTGATCAATCAAGTCAACACCAATATGCGGACTGCGGCCTAGAAACCTATCAAGCCTGCCGCCAAAAGCCCAGATTTTCTTGTCAAACCCATGGATGTAAATTTTGGGTGTCGACATTGCCACATTTGTGTCTGAAAGCCTTGCGAGCAAGGGTTCAATAAACCCCCTCTCAACCACCGTATCGTTATTAAGCAAAAGTATATAATCACATCCTTCCTGAAGAGCAACTTTTATGCCAGTATTATTGCCCCCTGTAAATCCAAGATTTCGCTCATTCTCAATTACTCTAACACCCCTGAAACGATTTCTGACATCTTCCCCAATTTTATCAGCAGAGCCATTATCAACCAGATAGATACGATAGTTAGGATAAGTAATTTGTGTTAGCGACAGCAGGCATTCAAACGTATCTGCACGGCCATTGTAATTGATTATAATTATACCTACCAGAGGTGTCGCTGCGTTCACTTTAATTTTTTTAACAGTCTTCTCTTCACAAGTTGTTCGTTAGCCTTGTCAAAATCGTCAAATGCACTTGTAGTACGAGACCACGCTAT
>SBBU01000071.1 GCA_005239585.1 Planctomycetaceae bacterium | reverse complement strand
TGTGGAACTTTGCGTTGAATGAGAACATTCTAAATGGCCGTCAGATGCGAAAGGTAAAGGTTTATGTCGCATAATCAGAGAACGTCACGAGAAACTTTGCTGGAAGGGCGGGGTGCGGGGTTTACTGGCTGGTTATCGAGTCCACCACGGAGGCTGGCATGTCCAAAGATTTCACCCGCCCTTGCAGGAAGCCACGCCTGTGACGGTGTGGAGGAATGCGAATCGTTTCCTGCTTCGGCGGATGTCGCCTCGCCTCGGCGGGGCGAACCTCGCTCGCAAAGCGAACGGGCAGCACAGCTGTCAAGCCGTGGGGCTCCACAGATAGCACCTATCAGTAGTGTTGTGGACGGGAATACCTTTTCTTTTTTTTATCTCTCTCGAGATAGCTTTGACGAAAGTGTAAGCATGAAAGGAATGAGGGAGGGTCGTATGAAAAATTGTGTCCAAGAAACGAAAAAGTGGGAATAGGACAGAATATTTAGGAAAAAAATGTTATGAGGCACAATTTCCCACCTACCACCGATATAAGAACAGTGATAAGTGACCTGGCCTTGAAAAAAAGCGATAGTGGCGATATAGTGCCTTCTATCCTTGACAGGAGGTATCCTTACTACTTGCCTACGCGAGCAGTAAGGATGCATACCTACGCAAACAGCGTATGGATGCCATTTGTCCGCCTGTCACGGACAAATATAGACCGAGTTAAGGATAAATAATGCCTATCTGGACTATCTGGCACTGGGTTATATTCATAGCCTTCATACTCTGTGTGATCATTGCTGACCTACTGATATTTCATAGACGCGCGCATGTTATGAGGATGAGAGAGGCGAGTATCTGGGCCTGCATTTGTATTTCTCTGGCACTCATTTTTAATTTAGGAATTTTGATCTTTGTAAATGTAGAGTATGCCGGTATGTTCCTAACCGCTTATCTTGTCGAGGAGACGCTCAGTGTTGATAACCTATTTGTCTTTATGGTCATATTTTCTTATTTCCATGTCCCTCTTGCTGCTCAACCCATCGTCCTTTTCTGGGGAATAATTGGGGCAATAGTGATGAGGATTCTCTTTATCCTATCGGGTATTGAACTGCTAAAGGCATTTGATTGGATGATATATGTGTTCGGAGGTCTACTGATCCTAACAGGTCTTAAGTTGCTATTTTCAAAGGACGAGGCACCGCATCCTGAAAGGAATCCGTTAATAGGACTATTTAAGAAAATATTTCCATCGACCCATGAATACCACGAACGAAAATTCTTCGTCAGGATAGACGGACGGCTTTTAGCAACACCACTTTTACTTGTGGTATTTGTTGTTGAGACAACTGATGTAATGTTTGCCATTGACTCTGTTCCAGCTGTCCTTGCTATTACTAATGACCCTTTTATCGCCTTTACGTCCAATATATTTGCAGTACTTGGGCTCAGGGCACTTTTTTTCGTGATTTCTGGTTTTTTACACAAGTTAAAATACCTCAAGTTTTCACTTGCTCTTGTACTTGCATTTATTGGGATAAAGATGGTAACAAGTCATCATGTTAAGATGCATATCGGTATCACATTGGGTGTTGTAGGTGGGCTAATAGGAGGTGCTATCATTGCATCTCTTCTTATTAAGGAAGACAGGTCAAATGAAAAGACTGAGATCTTACCCAAATTGGGTGGTAATCCGCCTGATGGAGGCACTGATCAAAATAAATCAAATCTTGAAAATAGTCACTAGTGATGTAGAATCTTGTTAGCTGGGGAAGCAGAATGGACAAATTCATAATAGAAGGGGGACATACCTTAAATGGCCAAGTAGAGGTATCTGGATCTAAAAACGCTGTTCTTCCTCTAATGGCCGCAGTCATGCTATCAGAAGGGAAGGTTATACTCAAAAATGTCCCGCATCTTAAAGACATTGAGACAATGGGTCTTATTCTTACTGAACTCGGTGTAGAGGTCTCAAGGCAGGGCACAACATTGGAGCTGGAGGTCAAGTCTGAAGATAACTGCACAGCAAGGTATGAGCTTGTCTCTACAATGCGCGCCTCGTTTTGCCTGCTGGGCCCGCTTATAGGCAAGAGGAAAAACGCAAGGATCTCGTTGCCGGGGGGATGTGTAATCGGGGTGCGTCCTGTCGATCTGCACCTCAAAGGTATAGAGGCTTTGGGGACGAAGGTAACCACTGACTCTGGATACATTATAGCAAGCGCTGAACAACTCGTCGGAGCACCAGTATACTTGGGAGGGGCATTCGGACCAACTGTAACGGGTACTGAAAACATGGTTATGGCAGCATGTCTGGCGGAGGGGGTAACCGTTATAAACCATGCTGCCTGTGAACCAGAGGTACAGGAACTTTGCTATTTTCTCAACAAAATGGGGGCGAAAATATCTGGCATTGGAAGCCCAAAGCTGGTGATAGAGGGTGTCAAGTCGCTTAGAGGTGTAGAGCATGAAGTTATCCCTGACAGGGTTGAAGCAGGCACTTTCATGCTTGCTGCTGCGATTACTAATAGCGACGTAACAATAAAGAACATAAGAGTTGATCATCTTGCGTGTCTTATTGAAACCCTCTCGCGAATTGGCGTTCGAGTAATGGCAGACAGCACTGAACTTCGCATCCTCCCGCGTGAACGATTAAAATCAACTGACATTACAACGTTGCCTTATCCCGGCTTCCCAACAGATCTTCAGGCACAGATCATGGCACTCTTGTCTATTGCAGGGGGTATCAGCATTATCACAGAAAAAATATACCCGGATAGATTCATGCATGTTGCTGAGCTGTTGCGAATGGGGGCAGATATACGAAAGGAGGGAAGCATTGCAATTGTGAATGGTGTGCCGAAACTTTCAGGCGCTCCTGTTATGGCCTCAGACCTAAGGGCCTCCGCAGCGCTCGTGCTTGCAGGGCTTTGTGCAGAGGGCAAGACTGAAGTCAATCGTGTCTACCATATCGATCGTGGGTACGAGAGGATTGAGGAAAGATTTCAGCAACTAGGCGCAAGAATAGAACGTGCTTGAATAGCACTCACTCCTTGAAAAAATCTTGAAATTGTTTAAGTTACCAGTGTGAACTATTACAGACTTGCTGATAAGGTACTGGCAGGAGATGTAATTACCGCTGAAGAAGGTCTTGAGGTTATTCGGGCACCTGACTCTGACCTCAAGGATATCTTGGATGCGGCACAGGAAGTTAGACGCTATCACCACGGCAACGCGATAAAGCTCCATGTGCTTTTGAATGCCAAAAGCGGGATATGTTCAGAAGACTGTGGTTTTTGTTCCCAATCGTCGATCAGCAAGGCAAATATTTCAAAGTACAGACTCTTGGCCTCAGAACAAATAGTTGAGGCTGCCAAGAGGGCAAAAAAGAGCCATGCTTGGAAATTCTGCATTGTGATAGCGTCAAGAGGACCGGACGGACACGACATGGATGTAATCTGCAAGGCTGTGAAAGAGATCAAGGAAACGGTCAAAGTGAATGTTTGTACTTCACTAGGGATTCTGAATCTTGATCAGGCTAAAATGCTAAAGGAAGCAGGCGTTGATAGATTCAATCACAATCTGGAGACGTCACCCAGATATTTTCCAAAGATCTGCTCTACACATACCTATCAAGACCGCCTGAATACCATAGACTATTGCAAGAAGGTCTGCATGGGTACATGTTCTGGCGGCATTGCAGGGATGGGCGAGACGGACGAGGACATTGTTGACCTTGCATTCGAATGCAAAAGACTAGACATTGATTCCATTCCTGTTAATTTCCTGAATCCCATTGATGGGACTCCTCTTGGTAGTAACCGCAATCTCACGCCCCAGAAATGCCTTGGAATTCTGGCCCTTTTTAGATTTGTCAACCCAACGAAAGATATTCGTGTTGCTGGCGGACGCGAATACAACCTTCGCGATATGCAGCCGCTTGCCCTCAAGGTTGTTAATTCAATGTTTACAGACGGTTATCTCACCACGCCGGGAAAGTCTTTCAAAGAGGATTGCAAGATGGTACTGGAGCAGGGCTGCGAGATACTTGAACCATAGCGGAATCTATGCTGGGAGCCCATCTTTTCACGTCAGACGGTTACTCAAAGACATTCGAGATGGCGAAGGATCTTGGCTGTCAGGCAATTCAGATATTCACAAAGAACCAGAGGCAGTGGAAGGCAAAATCGATCGGTGATAAAGAGATCAAGGAGTTTGAAAATGGGAGGCAAAAGGCTGATGTCAAAATCGTCATGGCTCATGGCAGTTACATTTTGAATGTTGCTTCTCCAAAGAAACCGCTCTGGCACATGTCTGTTAATTCATTAGCGCACGAGGTGGAAAGATGCAGCATTTTGTCGATACCACTCTTTGTGCTCCATCCGGGCTCAGCAGGTGAATCTGATAGAAATCAAGGCATAAAAAGTGTGATCAGCGGACTGAATGCAGTCATAGACAAGACACCTAACTGCAGTGTAAGAATCCTGCTCGAAACAGCAGCAGGACAGGGTAATACAATCGGAAACAGATTCGAAGAGCTGGCAGAGATATTAGCTGGTGTCAATAATAAAGAAAGGGTTGGTGTTTGCTTTGATACATGTCATGTGTTTGCTGCAGGGTACGATATCACATCCAAGGAACGATTTGATGCCACTAGGGCTGAATTCGATCGCATTGTGGGTCTGTCGAATTTGTTTGCTCTTCATTTGAATGATTCGAAGAAACAACTTGGAAGCAGGGTTGATAGGCACGAGCATATAGGGAAGGGCCAAATAGGCAAAGATGCATTTGCATTTGTCCTGAATGATCAGCGACTCGCAAGTCTCCCCATGGTGATTGAAACGCCAAAAGAAGGGGATATGGATGTCATGAATCTTGAAATACTCAGAGGTCTAATAAAAAAATAAAGCCGCCTTTCAGTTTCCACACATTACTAGCTCTTTTTGCTCTGTGCTGTTATGAACCCTCCTGCTCCTGTTCCAATCGAACACAAAAGTGAAAGAAAGAAACCCATATCCCACCCGGTTCCACCAGATACGCCAGACCCATGAAATGTTCCCCACGAACCGACCCTGGCTAATGCTATAAAAAATAATATTAGTGCAACACCACCAGCACCCATAATTATCCACCCAAGCGTCTTTTTTGTAGCGTTCTCAGTTGTTGTCACGGCAATTATTGAAACTATCAGTGAGGCTGCAAGGCAAAGAAGAATAATCACTACTTCAAATAACGCATTCATGCATGTGAAACCGCTAACAGTTGCTGAAAAGAAACCATGGGTTGAACTTACTTTTACACTAATCCATGGTAGAAACATGCTAAGAATCCCTACGCCTGCAGAGACTAGGGCAATTATTGCACCTGTTGAACCTGAACTCCTTGACCCATATCCTCGCGCTCTAAACCTTGATTGAGTACCGAGAGACCGCTTCCTATCAGATGAGTGAAATGATCCTCTGCCTCTGGCAGCACCTTTATCCAAGCCATATTTAGAAAAGCGGCTTGGGCGTCTACTAGCAGTTTGACTAGGTGCAGGTGGGGTGCTCTCGCTTTTACCTTCACACCACTTGCAAATATTGTCATCTGCCTTCAAAAGTCCGTTGCAGGTTGGACATGTTTTAGTTCTATTCTGTGAAGGCTCTGTTGTGCCCTCTACCGGTCTTTCCGGATCGGAAATTGGAGATTCTCCATCTGTTTGCATTCCGAACTCGAGCGTATCACACATTTTCAGCCAGTCTGACATCCCCCTTTTCCACACAAAGCTCTGTGATGTAATTTGTCCCTGCAATAGCATTTCACTTATTCTCTTAGGGTCATACGGTCCCTCCCTTTTGCCCGATATTACTACAAACCACTTATCCCCTGCAAGCTCAGTCATATATTACCAAAAATATGAAAGTTCATTATAATAGGTATTTCCACCAAGGCAAGTTAACCCCGTTGCTATGTGTGTTGCTTGACATTTACATAGCAGCGGGTTTAACCTGTAGATAGTTATTGTTCAAATAAATTGAGCATAGGGTGCTGCATTGATCAAGTCAGGAGCCCATATTGTTGCTCAAAAATTTCGAAAACGCGTTTTCGAAATTTTTCCGCAGCCTGTGATACAGGATAATTTGATCGGATTAACCGTCGATGTGGTAGGTCAGCTTTATTGTCTTGGTCTCCTCTTTGCCGTTGCGGAGGAATTTAATAGTGATCTCGTCGCCGAGTTTCATTGTCATGTAAACCTTTACAAGGTCTTCCATATTTTTAATTGATTTGCCATTAGCTTCTATAAGTACATCGCCTTCATTTAGAACCCCGTCTGCATTTGAAAATTTCGAGACTGCATAGATTTGTAATCCATTATCTGTTCTCTTACCGATTACTCCGAGGGCAGGATATGGCTTTGTAGTGAACTTGCTTATCTCCGACTCCATTCCTTCCACCCATTTTTTCCATTCTACTTCGAACTCTTCTATCGTTTTACCTGTAACTTTTTCTAGCGCCTTTATCCCAGATTTGTCTTCTTTAACGCTATCTCTGAATTCCTCATAGAATTTTTTTAGAACGCCTTTATAGTTGAGATATGTTAGGATCCAGCGGCCCTGAGAATATGACTTGAGGCCGGAATAAGATTTCATAAATTTTGCAAGCGGTGAAAGCCCTTCTTTTTGAAGCCCAGCAAGCCTGAAATGAGAATAACCTAATCCGATAAACTCCCCCTTGGGCGTTCGAAGACAATTTTCAAGAAAGGCCCCAATACCTTCCATAAACCAGTGGTTAGGTGAGGCCTTCCAGCCATCATTAAATTGTAGGGCATGTGTCATTTCGTGGGCTATATTCCCGAGCCCTGCCGACAAATTTGAGACTAGGGTGTTCGTGCTTGGATTATAGAATCCTGCCGCACTTGCAGGCCCTCCCAGCTTGCTTGCATACTTTTCAAAGTCCTTTGTCTTTTCGAAGGAGACTGCATAAAGTACCTTTGGCTCATGCTCAATTAGCAGTTCCTTCATCTTCTTTGCATAGGTTTCCAAAAAGACATTAGCCCGCTCGAATTGCGCCTCGGATGACTTGCACACATGAGCTACATATCCGAGCGCCTTTTTATGGACATCATCTCCTTCGACCTTTTTAGAAAGTGTTTCAAGCGCCTTTTTTGCCTCTTCTGTGGCTGGCCAGTCTTGGGATGAAAATGCCAAAAGAAGAGCTGAGAGGGATAGGACGAGTCGCTTCATTTTATTATTGTACGAAACAGGGGCAGTTTTGTTTGAGGACATTATCCCGCACTTTCAGAATACTCCGTGGCTTGCCATT
>SBBU01000378.1 GCA_005239585.1 Planctomycetaceae bacterium | reverse complement strand
GCACTACGGTGTGCTACATGTTGATTCTCGTGACTTTTGTGTAACAGTATTTCATCTAACAGAGAAAGAACACTCCTTTGTCTCTTTTAACGAATTCGCACAAGGGAGAACCGTATTTATACACTCTAGGATCCCACCAAAAGAAGCAGCCGAGGTGTCAGCAAGAGCTAATGAAATAACTCGTCAGAAGACGCAATACAATATCTTAACTAATAACTGTGAACACGCCGCGAATTATGTTCTCTATGGACGCCACGAAAGCGGGCAAGCCTCCACTCTCCAACTTTTATTAATTGTGGCAATTGTAACCGTGGTAATCATCTTGCTAAAAGGATAAAGGCAAGTACTCAGATCCTTGGCACACGGTTACACAAGCTCTTACCTCCTAAGCTGAGGTTCACTATGTCTCTTGTTTAATAAAATAACAATAGCGTTCTGTCTAAAATCAATGTTGTACCTCGGTAGCAAGTTGCCAAGGCAGATATCGAATTGAAATGTATCAATGAGGGTGTTTGGGAGGCGTCTCACACAGGTTACTGGGACTCTTCCAGTTGCTTTGGTCTATATATCGGAAAAACTTGCTCCCAACTCAGACGATATATACTCTTGTCACCCAAAGACCATATACTATGGTTAACAATGCGCCATCCGTTTTTTTCGTTCTCAAGGTCGACGCAAAGCATTCTATTATCAAAAACTCTAACTGCTATTATTTTTTTATTAGTTTCGAGTTGCTGATCTATTACAGCTTGAAACCGCTTCTCTCTTTTGGCAGCTCCTATTCCAGCTAAATGTGCAATAAATATACCAAGCAGTATTAAAATGGTCTTTGAAAGCGCGTCCTTACCCATGTGTGGTGACAGATACATTTCAGCTATAACAGTCAACCTCGATTCAGACTTTTTATTTTTTGGAGTTCGCGTACTCCTCTCTAGCAGTCTCTGAGTATAAGTACGGGCATCCTCCTTTTTTCTAAATATGGGTGGCACCATATCAAACAGTACGAAAATCCAAGAATAATTAGGGCTATCCACCATTGATCAACTTGAGCTAAAATCAGCGGTCCAAGGATTATAATTGCAAAGAGAAAATATTTTCTCATCAAGTAACCTAGAACTTTTTCCGTACTTAAGGTTTGTGTTTGCACTAAAGTAAATAAATACGCCACGAAGAAATAAACTGCTCCTAGTCCAGCTACCGTAGTTAGGATGAGACGTGCATCCAAAGGAATAGTAGTTGCAGCAAAGCCGAAATAGCCCAAATAGCTAGCTTCATAAGTAAAAGATACTGTATACGCATAGGCAGTTGTGAGGGTAATAAATACCGCATAACTGATTTTGTTTTCCGAAGTCATGGGGATGCTTAAATTGTTGTTAGATTCTGTCACCTCCGCATTGGGTTGTACAATTTTAGGCCTGTTTGCGTCTTCGGCAAAATTATTTATATCTTCATTGACCATACTAAGATATCCTCACTAACTATAGTAGCATAAGAACAGCTCACCTAGCCCACAACCCCCTCTTCTCCTCCCTTGCCTTTCTCTCAAGCTCCCTAAATTTCTTAACATATTTTGAGTTCCGGTGTATTTATGTAATTTCAGCATAGCTAAGATAATAGATTTCCTTCTTTGTCTTTGAATTTGCCTTGACAGATATTTATCAAATCAATTATAGATCCTACAAAAAAGACACCTGCTGTAAGGAGCCACAATACACCAGTACCAATTTTCCCTACGTAAAACCTATGAATGCCAGCAACAGCAAGAAATCCAAGGCAACATAAAAGTGCAGCGGTAGTTTTGCTCTTTTCTGTATCTGAAGTACCTAATTTTAATGAAACGCCACATTTCAAGCACATTACCTGCTGTTCTCTCGTTTCAGTGCCACAGCTATAACAAAAGTCAGTCCCCTTCATAGGTTGTACGCCACATTTTAGACAAATTTGTGCCTTTGAGACTACTTGATTACTACAACCTCGACAAAATATCTTTGACTGTGACTGCCCTCTGATTTTACCTTGAGGTAAGTTTTTCCCTCTTTCTGGAGGTATTAATTGATCTTCTGTTTCCTCAATGATCTCTGGCTCAGTAGTTGGAGCAGAAACTGTAAATCTAGTCCCACATTTAGGGCATTTCACTCTTTTTCCAATAAGCTCATCTTTTGCCCGCAATCTAGCACCACATGGGCAACTTACAATTGCCATAAAAAACTCCTTTGTCAAAGTATGCTGGCGTGATTTGGGCAAAAAAAAGCCCCCGCCGCCAGCGGGTTTTTCCAGCGACCCGCGAGATCGACAGGAACACGACCGCATAGCAACGAGGGTTTTAACCCCCGTCGCGTGTCCTGTCGCAACGGCAACAAGGAATAGCTGTCCTAGCCGTTTAAATTTCAGAAACCTCGCGGGTCACAGATAAGTGAGATATTTCAGTAAATAGTCGAAAAAGTCAATACCTTTGAAACCTTGTAACGCTTTTGCGCTTCTAAGGAAGGTCTTGAAAAGCTTGGTGGTCTGGACCCTCTTTGCAATGAAGTTCAACCTCTTTCTGGTAAATTCAGTAAGTGGGCTTGAGCTGAGGCACGTCTCGGAGTTTAACATTCTTATCTTGTGAGTTATAGCCTGCTTGCTCGCATTTTATGGGTATCAGGCGTTAGGTTTAAGTTTTGCATGATTTTGAACACTTTTGACATCTCGTTTAACTATATATATAGGAGAATTGAATATGACGACGATTCAACCCGACGGCCAGAATAACGAGAAAATCTGGCTCTCTGTCAGTGGCATTAAGGACTTCCTCGAATGCCCATTCAAGTTCTATGCCCTGCACATCTTACGGATCCCGAGACCAGAGTCTTCGTTCCTCTTCTTCGGGAGCCAAATTGGCATTAGAGAGGGTTATGAGAAAGCATTCTATACAACATATCGTATTATTTTTTAGGCGAAGTATGAAAAATAGGACTACGCTCGAATCCTTTTTTCAGATACTTTGGGGTAGCGAAAAAGGATTTGCGGAACTTCGTTTGATTGGCACAGACAAAACGATTCGGCAGTGTTTTTTCGAGTATCCCGAGCAACTTGACAAACTAGTTGCTCAAGCTCAGGAGGCCAATGGTAAATACAATGTCTTTTTTGGAGTTTGCCTTAGGAAAGAGAGACGAGGCAGGACAGAAAACGTATCATGCGCTCCGGGTTTCTGGTGTGATATAGATTTCAAAAATACACCAATGGAAGAGGCTTTCCCAATACTGAAAAGCTTTCTCTTAAAACCAACCGTCTGTAATTTAAGTGGATTTGGCTTACAAAGTTTTTGGGTTGCAAAAGAGCCTATTTCGGATCTGAAGTGCGTCGTTGCTATCAACAAGGGCTTAGTGAAAGTTTTAAAAGGGGACCCAGGAGCAACCGATATAGCGAGGGTATTAAGAGTACCTGGCACGAAGAATTTAAAATATGATCCCCCTCGCGAATGCAGAAACCTAATTTGGAATCCGGAACTTCTATATCACCAGTCTGATTTCGATTTTTTACCAAGTGGTCATGAGCACCTATTAGACGAAATAAAACGACAGGAGGAAAAGAATGCAATAATTCCAGAAGGAAAACGTAATGACACTTTATTTCAATTAGCTGGAACTATGCGTCAAAAAGGCATGTCTAAAGAGGCAATATTTCAAGCATTGAAAGTAACAAATGAGGAGAAATGCAAACCGCCTTTACCAGAAGAGGAGGTACGAAGACTTGCACAGAGTATAGGAGAATATAAAGCGGGTAATATAACTGGAGGGGGAAAGTCTCTTGCCACAAAAATTATAGAAGCCTTGGAGCCAAGCATAAACCTCTTCCATGACGGACAGGAAAAGGTATACGCAAGATACTATGAGATGTCAGTAAAATTTAGGAACAACTTTAGGGCGATGAAAAGTTAAGGGTCTAGGCGGCGAGCGAGCGCAGCGGAGCCG
>SBBU01000006.1 GCA_005239585.1 Planctomycetaceae bacterium | reverse complement strand
TCCCATACCGTTCCCCTCCTTGTGACTCTGTCAACTTATCCTATTATCCTTGTTTTTTACCTGCCGTCAATTTTTTCCTATTGAGATAGGCTCTTAATCGATATAGACATTGGCTAATTCTTCAGCCTCCTTGCAAAACTAATATGAAATAGGTGGTTTGAGACGATCCACATTTGTTTGTATTTTACATCTGTCCTAGTCGCTTTCCAGCATTTTCTTAATTGTGGAGCCCCACGGCTACAGCCATTGCACCTTCAAACACCCCTCTTCGTGGGGCGACATCCCGCACCACACGAATAAACCCGTGGCTTTCGTTGCGGGACAAAATCTACCGAGTGCCAACAATAGATACCCACGTCTTTACAGGCAGGGAGTTCCCGCCAAATATAATTGTGTAGCACTTGGACAAAACGTGGTCGATTTCGTAAGGGGTGAGGATCAGGAAGCAATAATGTCCACACGGGCTGTGTAGCCAAGCTGCTTGAGTAGTTGCTCACAGTCTTCCCATGTAAGGCCAAAGGCACGCACGTCCGCTACCCCAAGGCGCGACACGACGGTGCTCAAGGCATTCGTACCGCTCTCGGCAAATTCACCTTCCATCATGGCATTCTCAGCCCAATCCACCAGTTGTGCCAGTGAGATGTTGTGATGGAGATAGGCAGCAATCTTACCGGCAGCCATTTGCTTGGTAATCACCATATCATTATCTTACACTTTTTGATGACCTTTTGCTACGCCCCTTTGGGGCGACATCCCATACCACCTGCCCGTCCTGAACCAAATAACTCGGGAGCAGTTAAATTTGCGTTAGCCTCAGATATGCGCTTTTGGGCTAATCTTACGTATTGGTCACTAACATCATACCCCACATAGTTACGCCCAGTTTTTAGAGCAGCCAAGGCTGTTTGTCCACTACCGATAAATGGATCAAGGATAATCTCTCCTTTGAAGGTGTAAAGTTGTATCAAACGATATGGTAACTCGATCGGGAATGGCGCAGGGTGACCAACCCTTCTTGCAGATTCAGCAGAAAACGTCCAAATGCTCTTTGTAAAGGTCAGAAACTCATCGCGGGAAATGGTAGACTCACGACTTTTGCTTTCTCTTTTAAAAATATCTTTAGAGAATATCAAGATATATTCATGAATGTCCCTGAGAATCGGATTCTTGGCAGAAAGCCAACTCCCCCATGCAGTAGATGGGCTACCACTTGAAGCTTTGTTCCAGATAATCTCTCCTCTCATTAAAAAGCCTAGATCTAGCATGTCCTCTACGACGAAGGTAGCTAACGGAATATAAGGCTTTCTTCCTAAATTTGCCACGTTTATACATGCCCTACCACCAGCAACAAGAATTCTGTATGTTTCTGACCATACTTTTTTTAAAAATGATCTATATTCCTTCAGTGTTAAATTTTTATCATACTCCTTCCCTACATTATACGGAGGCGATGTTACCATCAAATGCACACTATTATCTGGTAATTCCTGCATTACTTCAGATGTATTGCAAAAAATTGTATTTAACAAATGCGCTGGGATTTGATTCTCTACATAATTAACCACCTTTTCTTTTGGTAGACCATCATATAATTTGCTTCCATAGAAAGAGCTAGAGTCGTGGTTTATTCTTCCAGGTGACCCGAATGAACTAGTTTTTGTACCTTTAGCCTTAGTGTTCGCCCCCATCTATTCATCCCTCCAATAGTCGATCCATCTTTTATATGGATTATAGTTTATTTCTGATCTATTCCAAGCTATTTCGATCATTTTGACACCTCTACTCATTACCAACCTTGTAAGAGCCTCTGAGGTAATTTCCACACCTCGTGGATTGGTACCTGGTTTTGGAAGCTTTATATAACTTTTCTTTCCAATATCTTTAAAAACCTTTTTCTGTGCTTCAATAGGTATGTAGTAAAAACCACCAATATCTCCCCACCTGATGTGAACGAGTAACATATCACAATTTGGCTCGTAACCATCTCGAAACTCCCTTGCCTTATACGGATCCACAGTCCACATTAATTTGACCCCTGAAAAACCTGTCCCAGTAATAGTCTTTATAGAAACAGGTCTCCTATATAATCTTACATCAACCTCTGCTTCTGTAATAGGGATATCTGTTTCAACGTTGGCTCCTCCAAATTTATAGATGAGCAATGCTATTATGATTCTCTCACGAAGCGAACCTACTTCCATACCTGTCTTGCCAGCTCTAGAGCTTTCTAGTTCGGCTAATTGAAACAGATATGGCAATTTATTTCTAATACTTTTAACAAGTTTTTGATCTTCAAATATCAATAACGGCTTTAGCATTTAATAACAATTATGGCTTTTCAGCTTTTGGCTCAGCATCATTCTTGCATTGTGTATTGTGATGTCAATCATTTTTTTACAAGTGTGACGTTACCATTTTGAAATGCAAGCGTTATGAGTTCGCCGGGGCGGGCATTGAGCTGAAACACACCATTTGTTGCGGGGCAAGATGCCTTGAAATCGCCTAGTGCGTTAACGTGATCTGCACGTTGCCAACCCTCCAAACTCAGGGATATCTTCCCTTCAGCCAACGACCACAACCTAACCTGATCACCGTTCCAAACTGTTATCATTGCCGTGTCGTCAATCGACGCATATGATTTGCGCGCTGGAGCCTCTCCACCACCTGACCCGAGCGCTACAACAAGCGGTGTGTTCAGTTCCCACCCTGCCCTAAAAGTCTTGGAATTCAGCCAAGGCTGGTTTCTTGGTACAAGGGCATATTCAAATATGTGGCGCCCATGGGCCATGCCTGTACGTGAAAGCTCCTCTCCGAATACCGTTCTGCCCACTGAACGAAGTAAAGTTAAAATTGCCTGCCCTTTGCATGTCCAGTGATCAGCTAGTCCCTTGTTTACCAGTGTCACACCATGCTGATCGGTTCCCCAATCGATCCAGTTTTGAACTGGCCAATGTCCATCCGGCCGCTCCTGCACCCCATACGGAACCTCATGGGTCCATCTCCCTTCCCCAACAAATGGAAAATGGACATAGACCGTACGGTCGACTCCCCGCCAATCAATCGTCGTCCTGAACAAGATTTTACCCAGCCCGTGCGGGATGATGATCTCACGAATAACAGGCGAGCCATCAATCTCACCTGTAATCTCGGCACGTGTCAAAACACTTCCTTTGCCAAGTCTTATTTTGCTGGAGGCGTTACGAGTCGATGCCACCTGTTTTCCAATCATCGACCAGTAGGCATGTCCTTGGTCTGAATATACTGAAATCTGGTTTCCATTTGGCTGTTCAATCGGGGGGAGAGCCGAGTCGCGCCAAAATACGAGTTCTATTGGGACCGTAATCTCTTCCTTCTCAAAGTGAAGAATACAGGAACCTGAAAAATTATCGACTGAAGGAAGCACACATAGAAAAAGAAGATGAAGGTCCCCGTCGCCTGAGAGAGGAATTGTTTGACCAAGGCATGATAACATGTTTTTAGCGCCGTCATCATATGGGCCTAATTTAAATACTTGTCCATCATGGTGGCAGTAAAGCTTTCTGTTTTGAGGCAGATCATCTGCCCTCAACGAGACCGGATAGGTGTAGATGACATAATTAGCGCTGGATGCCCGCAGATTTCCATCCAATTTGTTGCTATCCCACGAAATCCCATCTTCGTTATATGGTAGCTCCACAGGAGTCTTGCCAACTGTTGCAGCCATGAGCTTGACATCCGGGTGATTTGGAAGCGTCATTGATTTTGGGACATGGTCAAGTGGAATTCTCACATGTGTAAGCTGATATGGATGATTGATGATCTGACCATTTTCATGGGCACGGGGAAAGATACCTGCTGTATGTGCATGGTTCGACTTCCAATCTGTATTTAAAAGTTTCTGTCCATCTCTAAGATCATTGATCTGCGAAATGTCTCCTTCATTGTCCAAAACAACAGCAAACTCATCCGTCTTTAAAAACTGGGCTGCCTGCTCATTAGGGTCCTCCCTCGAGGCAGTATTCTGCAGATAGTATGTTGTGTAGCCCATTGATGGAACCCGTGCAATAAAGGCCAGCTTGTTGCCCAGTCGCTGAACCGGAATCTCTTTGCCTTCAACATCAACGACTCGGCACGGTTCAGGAAATTTATCAAGCATTACCAGTTCAGATCGCTCCCATGAAAGCGTATTAAAGACTACCACAGGCTCACCAGATTGTGTGTGTCTGATTGAACCTGCTATCTCGTTGGCGCAGGCGACAGAAGCGGTATTTATAGTCTCTCTGACCTGATTATATCGACGTTCCTGAATCGGATAGATTCTATCGCAACCGCAACCAGTGATAGCATCATGAAACTGGTTCAGCAACAAGTTTTCCCACTCTACATCAAGGTTAAGAGTCTTTTTCGCCATAACAGCAAGTTTTTCCAATGACATCAGACCATTTTCACAGGCTCGATAGAGCTGTTTCAGATGTATCCTGAAACTGTAGCAACCGGGGAAGATAGGATTAAAATCACGCTCTACTGTAGGAAGATCCCTGCCTTGTAATGAATTGAAAAACGCAGAGGGTGTTGAGAAACTAAGCGACATGTTCGGATTCTCAACATTCCAGGCATCAACTACACTTTTCATGCAGGGATTTGGTTCACTAAAGTCATGACCAACCGGGCAAAGTGCATTTTCTGTTGCTGCAAACTTGCCTAGTCTGTTGACTAGGGTCCGAACGAATTCAAATTCTTTCTGCAAATTGTTTGTCATTCCAAGTTGGCACCCGGCAGGATACTCATAGGGCATCCAATGTGCGAGAATAGAGGTTCCATCCAGTCCACGCCATAAAAATTCGCTTTGCTGCAGGGAAAGAAAAGGGGCGCCACGCTCAAAGACAAAACCATGCATGTCGCATTCCTTCAGGATCTGCGGGAGACTGGCCGGAAAGCCAAACGGATCTATTTGCCATGAGATTTTTGCGCGCCGGCCAAATGTTTTTTCATTCCATCTTTGACCATATATTCCCTGACGCACAAGGCCTTCCCCTCCGGGCAGGTTACAATCCGCCTCGTGATAGAACCCATTAACCAGCTCAATCCTGCCTTCATCGATCAGACGTCGTACAACTGGAAGATCATCAGGAAATCGATCCAGATAGGCCCTGATCAGCGGCACTTGATCCATTACAAAGGTAGATCCCGGATGCTTCAACACATAATCTACTGCAACCTTGAAAAGCATTGCGCTTCTCTGCGATTCTTCCCGCTCATCCAGAAACCACGAGATCCCACCATGCCAGTGCTGGATAACGTGGAGCGCCTTGAGATCAGCCATGTGGCCAATCCTTTAACACACTTTGTCCTCGCTGTCAAGATAAAAGGAGTATGTAGAATAATTAATTAACTGGGTGCTATCACCTTAGAGAACAAAAACATATTATTGGAATTTTGGATATTCACACCAACTTTGGATTTGAAGAAACTAGATGTTTTTCTTATGAAACACAAGGATCTAGGATCCTAGGAGGTTATCAGATCGTTATTCAATAAATAGTTGTTCCTCTTCTACTTGCCATACGGTCTGGCATCAAAGGGTTCTTTCACAAGGCGTGCTGCGTACTCCAGAAAAAACTTCTCCATCTCTTTTGGCTCTAAATGTTTGAGCATTTTAGGCAGGTGGGTGATATTAGTTACCTGTTTTAATGATATGGATAGCATATAATTATCAAAACCTCCATGCTTCTCTTTTGTCCATGGTATCAGATCGTCCAGTTTAAATAGCTCATTATGGATGAAATAGACATCTACGAAATCCTTTGGTTCGAATCTATCGTACAAGGCGGACATCTTATTGCATGAAATGTCCACTTTGTTTTCTATTCTCATTCCATATGGAGAGAGAACAGGTGGTCCGTATCTAAAGCCTGCATCCACCGCAAATTCCAGTTTTATAGATTTGTCGTTAACGGTGGCAACTATACGTGCGAAAGTGTCGCCCATTTTCTTGATTTCAATCCTAAAGCCTTCCTTATCAGCTGCCGATTCAAAATCAGACATTGCACCCCTGAATATATCCCTATTGTCCGTAAAAAAATCTATATCCTCTGATAATCTGTGTTGCAGATAAAATTCTGCCAGAGTTGTGCCACCTACAAGCCAGAAATTGTCTTTTATCAACGGAGTTTTGGATGCAAGGGCTATGGTTTTTTTTTCCAATTCGTTTAGGATCGACATAGCTTCTCGCCTTGGGTAAAATACCACTCCCAGAACTCACGGAGTTTTTGGGGGATTTTGACCTTTGGCAGGTATTTTTTGATCATGTCGAGCCCAAGGTCGTGTATGTCATTCCAGTTCCCCTTGGTTATTACCCTTGCAACGTACCATTCCCGCACCTGCTCTCTTTCCAAGTCCTTTTCAGTAAGATCATAGTCCCAGATAAGATCCTTATTGAATTTCATAACTTATTCTAATGATAACCTGTTGTTTAGAGGAACTCAAACTGCTCCAATTTTTCTTGATTTTGAGAGCTTTTTCATAGATGGGGCTCCAC
>SBBU01000025.1 GCA_005239585.1 Planctomycetaceae bacterium | reverse complement strand
ATGAACTTGGCTCTTTGCTTTCAATGTTCACTCTGGCTAATCTGTGATTATTCGTGTCTGCAACAAGAATGTCTTTCTCCAATAGCACAAGACCTGAAGGTTCATTGAGTCCCTCGCAAAATGTCTGGATTGTTCCCACACGCAGATCGAGTAGTTTCAATTTGTTGTTGTATGTGTCAGCTATGTAAAGCTTTTCGTCGGCAGTCACCACAGCAAGTGGATGTTGTAGTCTTGCCTGATGGCATTCGCCATCGCGATCGCCGAATTCGAAGAGCCCCTCTCCTACAAGCGTGTTGACAAGTCCTCGCTTCATGTCTATTACACGAATCGCGCTCGTTTCACTATCTGCAACGTAAAGCATATCGCCATCGAACGCGAGTCCGCTTGGCTGCGCGAAACAGGATTCCTCCACGGCCCCATCCTTAATGTCTTCCATTCCATTCCCCGCAAAGGGTCTTACATTTCCATCTTCAAGGACCCAAATCTGATGCGTCCCTGCCATTGCGATAAAACATGCCTTGCCTTTGAAGATGATATCCCAAGGAGAGCTAAGGCTTCTCTTGAACGCATCCCCGCCTGTCCTGATATAACCTTGAACGCCATTGCCTGCTATTGTCTCAACCTTTTTCTTGTCCAAGTCTATTTTTCTTATGGCATGATTTCGAGTATCAGCCACATAAATGTTTCCGCCAGAAATTCTTACTCCCTGTGGATTGTTAAACTGGGAGGATTCAAAATCAACATCCTTGAATCCTGCCTCACCTGATCCAATCAGATATTTCACTTTGCCGCTTGAAGAGCTGACAACTATTCTGTTGTGCCCAGAGTCAGATATGACAATCATTTTGCCATCCGTATCGATCTTTCCGGGAAATGACAAAAACGTTTCCTTGACTTTTTCTCTAGTCACCCTTGGTGTGCTCTTTTCTATCTTGAACTTTGCAAGCGTATGCTGTATGGCCATATCGAGCATGTCATAGTGACCCTCTCCTGCAACCTGCCCCACTATCATCCCTTCCGGGTCAATAAGGACAAGTGTAGGCCAGGCATGGACATCGAAACTCTTCCAAATGGCAAATTCTCTATCGTTGGCCACAGGATGTTTAATCCTGTATCTGAGGACTGAGTTTTTTATTGCCTCAGTCTCTCCCTCACGGGTGAATTTGGCGCTGTGAACCCCTATGACCACAAGCACATCACGGTACTTTTCCTCCAGACGCTGAATGTCTGGAATTATGTGCATGCAATTGATTCAGCCGAATGTCCAAAAGTCTAAAAGTACTATCTTGCCTGCAAGCTGCTTTATAGCCAAGGGCTGGGTGCTATTAATCCAGTCTATATCTGCAGGAAACTCTGGTGCCGGTATTCGAGGCATGGAAGTAATGTAAACCCGAATGAGATGCAGGTCAACACTTCTGCTATGCTTGAAAGCCATGGAAACAATAGATAAATTATAGGACCTATGACTGTAAGGGGAAAAAGAAGGGTTGTAACCGGGTTTGTGATTAGCGACAAGATGCAAAAGACTATAACAGTTAAAGTCGAAAGACTTGTAAAGCACCCTGTCGTCAAGAAACATATAAAAAGATACTCAATTTGTAAGGCCCATGATGAAAAAGAAGAGGCAGGAAATGGAGACCTGGTCGAAATTATGCAGACCAGACCGATCTCAAAGACAAAGAGGTGGAGACTGGCTAAAATAATCAAAAAACAGGAGACCGAAAATGTTACAGGTAAGGAGCAAGCTTGATGTTGCAGACAACACTGGCGCCAAGCTTGCTAACATGATAGCAGTGATAGGGTATTCAAAGAAAAGATATGCCCGCGTTGGAGACATTGTTTCTGCATCCATAAGAAGAGTTATCCCCGGGGCCCAGATTAAACGAGGAGAGGTGGTAAAGGGAGTTATTGTCAGGACTCGGAACCCAATGAGGCGTGAAGACGGCACATATGTCAGATTTGACTCAAACGCAATCGTGTTAATAGACGCAGAAGGAAATCCCAAGGGCACAAGAGTATTCGGGCCAGTACCAAGAGAGCTTCGCAACAAATTCATGAAAATAGTCTCTCTGGCCCCGGAGGTCGTATAATGAACCTCAAAAGAGACGATGTTGTATTGGTAACATCAGGCGATGACAGAGGCAAGACTGGCAAGGTAATCCGAACTGATCCCTCTGCAAATAGAGTATTCGTTGAGGGAATCAATCAAGTATGGAAACATATAAGAAAAAGCAATAAGCACCCAAGAGGCGGTAGAATCAAGATCGAAATGCCGGTCTCAGTAGCCAATCTTAAAGTGGTATGTCAGTCATGCGACAAACCCACAAGGGTCAAAATGACATATCAGGAAAATCCACAGATTACAAAAATGTCCAGGCTCAAGGTCAGGTCCTGTGCGAAATGTAAAGGCCCTATTAGCCCGACACAATAATGTCAAGATTATACGAAAAATATAAGAACGAAGTTGTCCCAAAGCTGGCAACAGAACTTAGCATCAAGAATCCAATGGCCATCCCTAAACTAACCAAAATTGTGGTGAGCATGTGCATAGGTAAATCAACAGAGACCCGCCAATTTTTAGACAATGCCGTAAAGGATATCCAAACCATAACAGGCCAGAAACCAATATTCACAAGGGCAAGAAAGTCGGTAGCTTCATTTAAGATAAGAACAGGACAGGCAATTGGCGTCAAAGTCACATTGAGAAAAAAAAGAATGTATGAGTTCATGGATAGGCTTGTCTCCGTTGCCATACCTCGTATCAGAGACTTTAGAGGTCTTTCCACGTCACAATTTGACAAGAGCGGTAATTACACCCTCGGACTGCAGGAACAGGCAGTCTTTCCCGAGATAGATGTCGCAAAAATAGAAAATGTAACTGGAATGAATATAACATTTTGTACCAGGGTCGAGAAAAAAGAACATGCAGTGGAGCTCCTCAAGGCCCTTGGTGTGCCTTTTAGGAAGAACTGAT
>SBBU01000346.1 GCA_005239585.1 Planctomycetaceae bacterium | reverse complement strand
TTCCTAGAGTCATCTCTGTATTCTGGACAACTTTCAATCCATGTTGGCGTAAATGCATTGGCCATACCTATCTGAGTTAGATATCCAATGATGCTCTTGTCGAACTCAGACGGAGCGTCTCTCTCTGACAACGAATCATAGTACTTTTGCGCTGGCCACTTGTCTTGATAAGTACATCTAAATTTGTTACCATCTGAAATTAAAAGTTTTTCTCCTTGCGTATCAGCAAGCATTCTCTCACTTGACCACTTGCAACGAAGGTGAATTTTACGCGGCGCTTCTGTAAAGAGGGCGCCCTCGAATACTATTTTCCCTTTCTCATCAATTGTTTTAAAATTAACTTGCAGTGTCTTTGCATTAAGAAGCTTTCCATTCATCTTTTTAAAAAACTCCTCTGCCTGATTAATATCTTGAGAGCAAAATGAGTAGAAAGCCCACAATAACATTGCCACTCTAATATACTATCCGAAAAATTTGCAGGATTGCTGAAAAGTTGGGCTATCTTATGTTTTCTGGCATCTTGTAATCTTCAGCTATTACTAGAATCTTTTGTAAACTGCCAGCATCCTTTCCCTTGAACTCGTGTAGACCTGGACAAGGCATTGAAATAGCAGAAGCATGATATTAGAATGAGGTATCTATATTCCTACGAATTGCTGTAAGAGTGGAGGGAGTATGTATATGAGATTTCTCAAGGCGTGTATAGTAACCATGGCTCTGCTTTTTCCTATTGGTTGCGGAGGCGGTGGCAGTGGTGGCGATGGTGGTTCCACCATAGCTACTATTTCAGGGTCTGTGTACCAATCTATCACTCAGGATTCAGTTTCACCATCTGGCGGCACTACTGTAAGCGTTGGTTATCCATCTACATCTGGTAAACCATTGTTAAGAAAAACAGAGATAAAGACAGTTGTTACAGAATCAGATGGCTCATTTACTGTTTCGGGTGTGCCAAAGACTACCGGTGTAAAGATTACTGTTACAAAAGACGGTCACACCCTTAGAGAATTTGATAATGATACTACCGCAGGAGATATTAAAATAACTGCCACGGTTCAGCGAAAGAACAAGTCTACAAGAAGAATTGCTGCAACTCAGGGAGGGAGTGTTAATACATTCGACCAGAGCACATTGCCAACAGGTGAGGTTACTATTCCAGCTAATGCGTTATCTGCCGACGCAGACCTTGTTCTTACAACCTTCCATCTTGCTGATAATCTCCCCAAAGCTTCTCCACAGGGATTTTCATACTTGGCGGGGGGAGAGCTTCACAGTGCAACTCCACTTAATTTTGCAGTTGGAGCTGATGTCAGACCATACGTTGTCCTGCCACAAGCTGTCAAGGCAGAAGAGCTGACAGGGGTGGATATAAAATTGATGGAGTATGTAAACGGGAGCTGGGTTATAAAGGGAAAGGCAATAATAAATCCACCAAAAGGATTTTTCTTGAGACCCTATCTTGGTCCTGATGCCAGTGATAGCACATCTAGACTTACGGGAACCTTTCCGTTTTGCTTTGTTACAGTTGTAACTAATCCTGCCTCGATATCAGGCAAGGTAACTGACACATCAGGAAACCCTATAGAAGGCGCAACCGTAATGACAAAAAATAGAAATGCAATAACTGATAAGAACGGGGGCTACACATTAACGAATGTCCTTGTAAAAGACAGCGGAGAGTTTTTGGTCTCTCTAAGTGTGTTTAAGATAAATTTTCACGCATTACCTAAATTCATCCTTGTCAAGCCTGGACAGAATCTTACGGATATTAACTTTGTACTTGAAAGCATAATAAGCGAGCTTGCAGAGGTGTCTGGAAGGGTGTCAGATTCATCGAGTAATCCCATTGCCAATGCAACAGTCAGGGTGAAGATTTCAGAACAGATACGCAGGCTATACTATTCTGATTCTGGTACGCCACTCGATCTTACCGATGATACTTTTTCTGTTGTAATACCGCAGGGCGTGATAGTAAGTTCTTATAAATGGAGGCTTACAACACCATCAGGAAATGTTTTTACATCTACAGCTTTTACTGGTTCAAGCGTTGGAATTCATCAACTTATGGTGGAGGCAGCCGGGGCAAATGTAACACTTTCAGTTGGTTCATACAGAGTAGAGCTTATATTGACATTATTGAATGGGAACACAGCAAGGCTCTCGGGAGGGTTTCTGTTGAATCTTGTGGGTTTATCACTAGAAATTGCAGATATAGACCTTCCGCTTAGTTTTGTCTCTTCTCAGACGATCGAGGCCCTGACAAACAGTTCTGGCAATTACAAGGCACTGGGGGTTCCAATAGGAGTACTTTTAGAGGCGCAATGTTCGGCAAATGGGTTCATTACAAGCCTTCCAGTTACAATAGCCCCTCTGACTATAGCAGAGAAAAAAGTTGTGGATTTCACTCTTGCTGCACAGCTGACAGATACCCAATCACCAACTACGCCTTTGAATTTGGTATCAACCACCAGTCAGAATTCAGTGACACTCTCCTGGGCAGTTTCAACAGACAATGTACAGGTCAAAGGATATAAAATCCTAAGAAATGGAGTTGTGGTTGGGATTACAGCAGAGGCAACGTTTACTGATATGGGGCTCTCTGGAGGGAGCACATATAATTATCAGATTATAGCCTTTGATGCTGCTGGAAACGAATCGACAGCAGCATCTACTTCAGTATCAGTGCCTGTATTGGATACGACCGCTCCAACGTTTGGAGGTGTATCTGGCCTTACAGCATCCAACTCGAACACTATTAAAGTCAGCTGGGGGCCTGCGATTGATAATGTCTCAAGTTCTCTTGATTTCACATACTTGATTTATATTGCTACTTCTACAGGGAGTCAAAATTTCAGCGCGACGAATTACATTACGCCACAGGGAGTAACATCCTATACGATATCAGGGCTTTCTTCAAACACTACCTATTATGTTGTGACAAGGGCACTAGATAGGGCAGGAAACATAGATACAAACACCAATGAGCTTCAAGTTGCAACACCGGCAACTGCTGATACAAGCGCCCCGACTTTTGCTGGATCATCTCCGGCTTCTGCAAACAGTCCGAATTCAGTAACACTTTCGTGGGGTTCAGCAACAGATAATGTTACAGTATCAGGTCAGATTGTATATCTAGTATACAGATCAACGATATCAGGAACATTTAATTATTCAGTGGCCAACTATCAATCCGCTGCTGGTGCTACTACTATTACGATAACAGGTCTCAATTCAAGCACTACGTATTATTTTGTGATCAGAGCAAAGGACCTTGCGGGGAATATAGATACGAATACAGTGGAGCAAACAGTTACAACGCCTGCGCCCGCTGACACAACAGTGCCAACTTTTTCTGGTCTTTCATCAGCAACGGCCGCAGGTTCATCAAGTGTAAATCTTTCATGGACGGCGGCAACGGACAATGTTACAGCCCAGAGCAATATCGTATATCTTGTCTATATATCAACGGCATCTGGCGGACAGAATTTTACGACACCGAATTTTACTACAACAGCAGGTGTTACATCATACACAGTTACCGGGTTATCGGCTGCAACGACATTTTATTTTGTTGTCAGGGCAAAGGATGAAACGGGAAATATTGATGTCAATACTGTGGAGAGATCTGCTACAACACAGCAGATGGTTGATGTTACAGCACCGACATTCGGGGGTGTATCTTCACCTACTGTCAATGGAATGAATTCCATTACGCTCTCCTGGACGGCAGGAAGCGACAATGTGACAGCAGCGACTAATTTGTTGTATCTAATCTACATTTCTTTGAGTCAAACAGGATTTAACTATACGACTCCCAATTATACAACTTCTGCAGGAGCAGTTTCTTACACGGTTACCGGATTAGCATCAGGAACAACGTACTATTTCGTTACAAGGGCTAAAGACGAGGCAGGTAATATTGACTCAAACACAGTTTCCATGTCAGCAACCACCTCGATTCTTAGTCTAGATAGCCCGGCGACAGATATAAAATTTGTTGGGGTAAATGGATGGGTTCTAACAGGTGGAGGCTTGTACAAGACAACAAACTCTGGCTCAACATGGAGCCAAGTAAGTTCAGTGGGAGGACACAAGATAAGCTTTGTAGACAATCTTCAAGGATACAAGATTCAAACTGATAAAATGGCAATATTGAAGACAACAGACGGCGGAGCAACCTGGAGCATTGTTTATAATTCTACTTCTGCCTTGAATGATGTTCAAGCTGTAACCCCAAGTATCATATATCTCGCTTGTCAACACTTTTTTGTGCCGTAACTTATTGTGATTATGCAACTTACATACACTCATTGAAGGAGGCCACAGAGCAAGCAGGAGAGC
>SBBU01000167.1 GCA_005239585.1 Planctomycetaceae bacterium | reverse complement strand
GTCTTTGAACACCAGGTTATTTATGTTCACTGTATCCTTTTGGCCTGCCTTGTTTGATTGTTTAATTATTTGAAGGAAAGTATCGCTGATATTGTACTCGTTTAGCTGTTCTTCCGGGACTTCGGTGATCTTACCTTGTTGGTTTCGAAACTTTGCCTTGAGGATCTTCATTTTTGTGACATCCGTATGGTTAAAACCGTCTATAAACAAAGCTGTGTCAGACTTGCCAAAATAGGTGCTGGAAGATGTTTCAATCACGAAAGCAGTCCCTTGTTGTTTTGTGATGCTGACCTTAACTAGTGAGACATTGTTATCTCTATCAATACTCTTGAGCAGTACCCATTGTCCCACCCTCCATGGCTTTATCTTAACATTGTCGGCATTGTCGTATACTACTTTTCTGGAGGCTGAACCATATTTTTTGATCGTATCATCGATCTCTTTTTGCAGCTCGGGGCGGATGTATGGTCCACAACTGAAGGTTGATACTACCACCACAAGAAATATCACAAGAGTAGCGCTACTTCGTACATTCATATAAATTTTCAAGAGATTTCGATATTTATAACATCATATTTTTTCCGAGTCAATGGATGTAGTTTGACATGCAACGTCTATTCGATAGAATTGGTTTCGTAAAGAAAGGAGACAGCAGTAAGTAGGTTCTGTACAGGCTTGCTACTAACATCTCAGTTAATATAATTCGAGGCGGTGGGAGTATGTTGAATCCTGAACCTGAAGTTGAACTTGTAAATTATTTTCAGAATCCGTACGACAATGTCGTTGCTACGGCAAGGACATGCTATTCTTCAAAGGTGGTCGAGCCTGAGGACGTTTCAAAGACTGAAAAATCCCGCGAGACGCGGGATAGGATATTCAAGTCGATTTACGAGGCTGGACATCATACTACTATGCAACATCCAACATTCCAGTTTGTGCTGAGAAAAGTATCGAGACAGTTCATATGGAGTTTTCTTCACAGCCACCCGTTTTACAACTCGGAACAAGTAAGCCAGCGCTATGTTGAAGTAAAGGAAGAGAATTACTCTGTCCCGCCAATTGAGGGGAGGGAGAGAGAGTTTTATGTTGAGACAGCGAAAAAACAGATGGCTGCCTATCATGAGCTGAATGATCTTCTTTATCCGCATATTAAAGCGGAATATTTTCGAATCTTCCCTGGCAGAAGGTCTTCAGCAGAAAAATATGAAAGCAACATTCACAAAAAGACCCTCGAGACGGCGAGGTATGTGCTTCCGGTAGCCACCCATGCTCACATGTATCACACGATAGCAGGACTGACGCTTTACAGATATATTCGAATCTGTCAGCAGTTCGATACGCCTCTTGAAACGAAAATTGTGGTGGACAAGATGGCCGATGAGGTCAGAAAGATAGACCCTATGTTTTTTGAATTCGTCGATGATGCAATACCACTTGAAAAGACGCCTGAATACGAGATGTATCAGCGGTTCAAATCGAATGGGGCTCAGACTGAAGGGGGCAAACCATTCATAAGAGAATTTGATAGTCAGCTGGGAAACTATAGATCAAAGCTTGTGGATTATAAAGTCAACGCAGTCAGTTCGATGGCAATGGCAGTAAGGGCGCTTTTGGGCGCCACCAAGGAAAAATTATCAGATGAAGAGGCTGTACGGCTCGTCTTGGATCCGCGCGAGAATACTTATCTTTCGTCCAGACTAAACGTAAACACCCTTACTAAACTCTCACGTGCCATGTTCCATCCGCACTTTACGTTCATGAAAAAACTGAGCCACACTGCCGACTCGCAGAATCAGCGCCACAGGATGACCCCGGGCACGAGACCTATTTTGATGTGTCAGTTTGTCCGTGATGAACCGGATTATATTCTCCCTGAAATAGTGGCAAATATCCCGGAGCTTCACGATTACTTTGACAATTTGATGCGTTTTGTATGGAGATCGATCGATCAGCTTCTTGATATGGGCGTGAGCTTTGAGTTTGCGCAGTATCTCCTTCCAAATGCTTATGCGATAAGATTTATCGAATCTGGTGATCTCTTGAATTTGCATCACAAGTGGGTGCAGCGGCTTTGCTACCTTGCTCAGGAAGAGATATGGCGAACTTGTCTAGAAGAGGTTACACAAGCCAAGCAGGTTTTCCCTCAATTTGCAGAGTTCATCCATGCGCCATGTTATCTTAGGGTCCTGACAAAAGATTCACCCTATTGCCCGGAGGGAAATAGATACTGCGGTGTTCGTGTGTGGGAGCTGAAACTTGAGGATTTTAATCGTCTTATCTAACGATGGTTTGCAAATGTCGTATTAATAGATAGATGAAGATATTATTGCTGGCAAGCCTTTTTCTGGTACAAGCACAAGACGAAATTACAAAGACACATATAAAACTTTATAAAAAGATATCCCCTGCAGTAGTTGGGGTAAAAGGTTCAGGCCAGATAGGAACAGGGGTAATCGTCTCGTCAGATGGAGTGATTCTGACTTCTACAACTGCCACTGGTACGAAGAAAGATGAGAAAATTGAGGTAATCCTCACCGGTCATAAAAAAGTAACTGGTCGAGTGATATATTTCGATAAAAAGTTGGAGCTGGTAGTTGTAAGAATTCCAAAAGATAAAATCACAACGCATATTGAGATTGGAGATTCAGATCAAGTCAAAGTGGGTCAAGTCGCTTACACGCTTGGAGATAGTAATTATTCTATCTTTACTGATGATCAGGTAGCCTTTTCTGTCGGAGTGATTAGCGGGGTATACAAGATCGATGAACCAAAGGGTGGAACTTACAAGGGAACTGTTTTTGAGACAAGTGCATCTGTTAATCCAAATCAGGATGGGGGTGCGCTCCTAGATTCAAAGGGTAAGCTCGTCGGGATGCTGACATTGAGTTATCACGATGCCCGCTATGCAGGTCTGGCTATCCCTGTTAATCTCTTCAAGCCGGCGCTTGGCAGGGTTATCTATGGTCTTGAACTTGCCGAGTCAAAGGAAAAGGTTACTGTTAAAAATGTGGAGAAGGATTCGCCCGCAGAAAAAGCAGGTTTCAAGCAGGGAGATCTTATAACAAAGATTGAAGAGGTTGAAATCAAATCGATTGCTACTTTTGACAAGGAGATGGCAAAAGCCGGTAAAAAGTTCAGCATAGAGGTGGAAAGAGAAGATGGAGAAAACAAAGTTAGGAGCAATATAAATGTTGACAAGGGTACTATTTCTAATTAGCGCTATTTCTGTAAGTGGCATTGACGCTCTGCCTCAGACTGATCAGGAGAAGCTAAATACCTCTCTGGAAAAACTTTACCAGGGCATTATGGCCAAGTGCTCTTCTTCTGTGGTAAGCATAAAAATTACGCGTGACAAGGAACCAGATGAGCCCGCAGACATGTTTTCACCTTTTAAAAAGCGCCCAAAGACTCCAGTGACAGGAACGATTGTCTCAAGTGATGGTTATATCCTCACAAGTTACTTTAATGTCAAGGGTGCAAAGGATGATGAGGTGGAGGTTATGCTGCCCGGGAGCGATGAATACATCGAGGGAGCACTCTTGGGATTCAATGGTACTTTTGACATTGCATTAATCAAGGTGAATAAGGATGATCTCAAGGCGCTAAAACGAGCCGATCTGAAATCACTTGAGCTTGGGCAGTCAGTATTTGCATTGGGCGCATGCAATGGCCTTACAATCAATGCTGGAGTTCTTAGTGCAATGCAGAGAGCGAGCGGGCGTGCTGTGCAGACTGATGCTAAGATAAACTACGGGAATGCTGGTGGACCGCTGGTAGATTCAGAGGGACGACTGATAGGTATTATCTGTAAGGTTTCTACTAATAGCATGTACGGTCAGAGTTCTGGGGTCGGATTCGCGATAACGTATGACAAAGTTGATGATATTTTTGAAAAGCTCAAAAAGGGCGAAAGGGTAGAAAAATCAAAGCAGACACGGCTGGGTGTATTTATTGATACGCAAGGTGATGTCCCCAAGGGATTAAAGGTCAGAGATGTGTCTGAGGACGGAGCGGCAAAAAAGGCCGGTATAAAGGGAGGAGATATTATCATAGAGTTTAACGGCAAGGAGATGCAGACCTTTTCACAGCTGAAAAATATGGTCATAAAGCTCCAGCCTGGTGATCCTGTGATTGTCAAGGTGATTAGGGACGGTCAGGAACTCGAATTCAAAGTGATTCTTGGCGAGGCGCCTGAGGACGAATAATATGATGCAAACGATTTTAGAACGATGCAACCGGAAACAGTATAAATGTTGGGTGCTTGCATTCCTTTTCCTTGTTGTGGTTCAGGATGATGCAAAAAAGTTAGAATCAATAATAAAAGAGGCCACTGCCAAGTCGCAAAAAGCCTATGTTTTTGTTGAAGGCGGGTCTGGGGTAATAGTTTCGGGGGATGGCTACTTTTTTACAAATCATCACGTTGCAGGAGGTAAGAAAACGATCAAGATCCACCTGATTGACGGTTCATTATACACAGCCAAGAAAATTGCAACTGATCCTTATGGCGATCTTACGCTTTTCAAGATTGAGTCTGACAAGAAATTCGATTATCTGGAACTCGGCGACTCGAATAAACTCGAGGTGGGTCAGTACTGCATAGCAATTGGGAATCCATTTTTACTTGGGACTGTAGGGGGCCCTGATGGCAAGTTGTATCCCTCGATAAGTGTCGGTATTGTAAGCGCAATACACAGATATCAAGGAACTTATTTTGACTGTATCCAGACAGATGCGGCGCTTAATCCCGGGAATTCAGGTGGCCCGCTAATAACTCTTGACTGTAAGGTAGTTGGTATAAATGGCAGGATTGCACCGAGATTTCCTGCGCGAATTTTTACTGGCGTTGGTTATGCAATTCCATCTAACAGGGTAAAGAGATTCATGAAGGCAATGATGCAGGTCAGGGATGGCGGTGAAGTGTTGCATGGACAGATAGGCGGCCTTTTGATTTCATCAGATCATACAGATGGTAGAGGCGCAAAGATTCGTGAGGTAAAGGAGGGTTCGTCCGCGGCCAAGGCAGGCTTCAAGGCAGATGATCTCATCTTGAAGATAGATGATCAGTCTATAACATCCTCCTACAGATATTGGAGTGTTGTTGGTACATATCCAATGGATGATGAGATTACGGTAACAGTTGAGCGAAAGAAAGAGGGCGATGAAAAGGAGATTTTGAAGATCAAAGTGAAGCTCGATAGGCCAGAGATAGCGATAGATCCCAGACCCAAAGGCGCTGGATACATGGGGATTCAAGTTGACGATGCTGAAGAAGGAGTCAAGATAACTAAACTTACCCCGGGCTCACCTGCAGATGATGCAGGCATTCAGGAAGGAGATATTATCCTAAAATTCGAAGGCAAAAAACCAGCCAACGCCAAAGAGTTTCTGGATGCGCTCTGGAAGAAAAAACCGGGCGACACTGTCAAACTTACCCTCAAGCGCGGCGACACAGAATACGACGCCAGCATTATTCTAGTCAAACACCCACAGGATTAAGGTTAGGAAATGTCGAAATCTGACTTTGACCGTGTTGGAGAGAATTTAATTAAGGTCTTGTATGGAGTAGTAATAATTTTAGCTCTGTTTGTTGCTATGACCTTGTTATGGCCGGAGCGAATCTTGGACTCAGGTGATTCGCATTCTCGTAATGCAAAGTTGCTAGTGGATACATTGAAAAGCGAATTTGAATTAGGACGGGGTATGATATGGCAGGAGATCATAGTGGGTGGTCAGCGTGACTCCAACGAGGAGAGCCAATTACCCTTGCTATATAAAATTATGATCCATGTGCGCGAGTGTAGCAGGGCAGAGTTTGATAGAATGGTCTCTAGAACTAGAGAAATTGTACGGCAAAAGCAAATGGATGAAGGTATACAGATGGTTCACTATCTCAAAGATGGGGCAGATTACAAGCCTATGAAAACGGTCACCATTCAATATTAGAACGAATCTGGGACCATCTAAACTGGAACAACATTAAAATAATTAGTATTTTTTTTATCGGAGCGACAGATAATCTTGCAGACTCAGGCCAGCCTCCTTCAAAATCCTGTGAAGTGCTCATCCTAAGATCACCTGGGTGGCGCGGAACTGGAATTAATTTTGTCCCACGCACAAGTATTGTATGGCTGTGGCCTTCCCTTGCAATAGAAAAGCCAATCTTTCCTGACTTCCTACTTTAGTATTGCGGCAACAAAGTTTTCCACAATTGTTCAATTTCTCCTGTTAGTTCCTTACGCATCAGTATAAGTTCTCCCGTGAGCTTGTTTTTAATTCTTGCCTCAGTAATGCTTTTCAAAAGCTTCACTATCCTCTTTGATGACTTGCCTGTTCGTAATTCCATGTATTTACATACGGCAAGCGCCATAAAACAAATCAAGATATGTGCCTCTATAGCTTGCCTCTTAAAGTGGTAGATTGGCCGCATAGCCAGATCACTTTTGGCAATTCTGAATGCCTGCTCAACATGCCATAGGTTATGATACTGGGAAATGATGGTTTGGTCAGTTTGATCGTTAAGACTCGTATAGTATCCTCTGATCCCCAGAAGAAGCCTTGTCTTTTCAATGAGCTCCGTGTTTAGAACATAGCTGGATTGTCCTGTACCCCTTAAAAATTTGCTCCTTTTAACTTTTGATGGCTCGTTTATAAGATATTCGGCCTTGTGTATATGTCTTTCCATTTCCCGTTTATCCTTCTGGTACCTCTTAAAGGAAAAATCACAAACCAGCGCCCCTCGTTCTGTTTGTATTCGTGTTGATTTCCCGTCCACACCTCCCAGCTCTTTGCTGACCTTTTGGATCTGTTCAAGCTTCAGATTCCCCACCCTTGCCCCAACAATATATGAGAGATTGTTTGCTACCAAGCTCTCTACATTCGCAAGGCTTATCATGGCAGCATCGGCAACCACTGTTAGGTTTTTAATCTTATAGGCATCTTTGAATTTACAAATAGTTGGGATAAATGTTTTCCCTTCAAACGTATTTCCTTCAAAAACTTCATAGGCCACAGGAAAGCCTTCATGGGTTACAATTAATCCTATGACTATCTGCGGCTGGTTTGCTTTATTGTCTTTGGAGTAACCATACTTCCTAAACCCATCCTCCTTAAATGATTCAAAATAGAGTGTTGTTACATCATAGAAAACAATTGAAAAATCAAAATGAAAATGATCTTTTGCGAAAGCAACTGTATTTTTCTCAATGCTGCTTTTTAACGCTGGAAAGCTTTTAAGGGCTTGATACAGGCTGCCCTTTTTATATGTTATCCCGAACATTTCTGATAAATACTCTAATGATTCAAGCTTGGATACGGGCTGGATGACGCGCATTATAACCAAATCTAACAGAAGCTGGTTCTTTAGCTTCTGGAATCCAAACAGACCAAGAATCTGGAAAAGAACCTCATAAATGTAACTGTATCTGACCCCAAGATATTCACACTTGTTCAGGGAAATGAGTGCCTGTTTTTGATTCCCGGAATGAAAAAGAAATAGTTGATCGCTTTCTTTTGCAATCCATTCCAAAGCTGTTTGTTTCAGAGAAAGAAGCTGCTCTTGATTATGAGCGCTGCCTACATGCCTGACAATTATCTGCTTCCTGTTTTCGTATCGAACTATTTGTACAGCAGTAGCCATAGAAGCAGTTCTTGTGGTCCTGACAAAATACATGGGCATATTTTACCCTTAGTATTACAAATATGCACAGTGCTGATGCAATTTCATTGAAAGATAAGTACTTATGTTTCTTGAGGCTCATAAAATACTTGTTATAGGAAGTCAGGAGGCCACAACACATCAGAATAAGATTTGTTACAAATTATCTATTTGACAGTAAGATTAAATCAAAAACTCTGTTCTGTCTTATACCCTAACCTTGGTGATTTCTTTTATCTAGTCGGCCCTGGAACTATGTTTGGCGGGGGTGGTGGAGGGGTATTATTTGTGTAGTTATTGTATCCGTAATTATAACCGTAGTTGTTGTATCCATACGGATTATAATAATTGCCATAGTTTGAATAGCCGTAACTTCCATAACCGTATGGGTATCCTCCATAACCACCATATCCGCCGTATCCTCCATATCCTCCACCGTAACCGCCGTATCCACCGCCATATCCACCGTATCCGCCATAACTTCCATATCTGCTACCATATCCACCGTAACCGCCGTAACTTC